>NZ_JBHWLC010000058.1:18761-55080 GCF_042730635.1 Streptomyces sp. NPDC059917 | reverse complement strand
ACCCCGTCCGTCCGGGCCCCGGGGGCGTGTCCGCCGCGGGCCGCACCGCGGCCGGGCCCCGGGGAGCGGGCCCCTTAGGGTGGCCCCCCGCCGCCCCCCGGCGGCCTGCGGCTGCTGGGGGCTGCTACCTGTAGCGGTAGAGGATGCGGCCGCGGGTCAGGTCGTAGGGGCTGAGCTCCACGATCACCCGGTCGAACGGAAGGATCTTGATGTAGTTCTTCCGGATCTTTCCGCTGATGTGGGCGAGGACCTTGTGCCCGTTCTCCAGCTCCACCCGGAAGGTGGCGTTGCGCAGGCATTCGGTGACGGTGCCCTCGGTTTCCAGGGCGCCTGTTGTTCTCGGCAAGTTGACTCGCTTCCCCGTCGTGTGACGGTGGGTTCGGCAATGAATGGGACTGTGGAAGGTGCGGCGGCGGCGCGTCAGGCGCGCACCCATTCGACGGTGCGGCCCGCGATCCGGGCACCGACGCCCTCGAACAAGGCCGTGGCCGCCCGGTTGGACTCGTCGACCTCGGCCCGTGCGGTCGCGACCCCGGCGCGGTGCAGCCCGCCCAGGACCGAGGCCAGCAGCGCCTTGGCGATGCCGCGGCGGTGCTCGTCGGCCCGTACGGCGATCAGACCGATCCGGGGCTGGCGGGGCAAGGGCCCCAAGCGGACCATACCCACGTACCGGTCGCCGCGGGCCGCCACCGCGTAGGTCGAGGGGTCCACGACGGTGACCCCGGCCGGGAGCGACACGATCTCGGCCGGCATCCGCCACCAGCCGACCGCGGACCCGACCTCGTCGCGGATCGCCCGGTCCACGGCGCACAGCGGGTCCCGCTCCGCGCCTCCGAGGGGCACGATCCGCACGCCCGCGGGCGCCGACGCGTCGACGAGGCCCGTGCGGGCCGGGTCGGTGGGCACGAGGTACTCCCGCTCCCGCCGCGCGATCGTGAAACCGGCGCGCTGCCACCCGGCGGTCGATTCGAGGTCGTCCTCGTCGACCAGGGCGTGGAGGGGGACCGGCAGGTCCGCCACCATCGCGGCCGCGAGGCGGTCGAAGGCCGCGGCGTGCCAGGCGTCGACGCTGAGGAAGAGGCGCCCGTCCGGCCGGACCGACACGTCGCCGCGGCCGACCTCGCGGTCGTCCTCCAGGGCGTGCCATTGGTGTTCCGCGACGCGGGTGATCGTCGTGGCGCGATCGTCCGAGGTGGCGGGGTGAGCGGGGGTGTGGCGGTGGGGATCCATGGTGTTCGCCCTTTCGAGAGTGCCTTGTGGTCGAGGCACTCCCGGCGACACCTGCGTCAGCCGCCCACCGTGACGGAACGGGGGAGCACCCACTTGCATACAGCGTTCATGGGTCACACCTCCTAGGTCCGGTCACGTCCTTCGGCACCGTACCCGCCCGGGACCCGAGGAGGCGAATCCTTTTCCCCGGCACGCGGACCACGTACCGCGCTGCGGGTGCTCGGGCGGCTGATCCGCACCGCGGGCGGGTCGACCGGCCGACGCGCCGCGGGGATCCTCTGGGAGAGTCTCGTCGTACCGGTGGCGATCGCGCGCCGCCGGGGCCGCCCGCCGAACCGACCGACCACCCAGAGGACCCCGCCGCCCATGTCCATATGGCCTTCGATCGTCGCCGTACTCGGCACCCTGGCCGGCGCCCTGACCGCCGGGCTCATCCAGCACCGCTCGGCCCGCACCGCACGCGCCGAGGAACGCGCGGAGGGCCACCGGCAGGACCAACTCGCCGCCGTCACCGACTTCGCGGCGGCCCTGGACGCGCACCGCTCGGCGATGTTCCACCGGGAGCGCCTGGCCCTGGAGCAGGCGGGCGCCGAGCACCAGTTGGCGGCCCAGACCCGCTCGCACGACACCCGGACCGCCGTCACCGCGCCGCACATCCGCCTCCAGGTCCTCGCCCCGGAGTTGGCCGCTCACGCGGAGCGGGCGGCGGCAGCCACCTACGCGCTGCGCAGGGCGGCCGACCGGGCGGCGCTGGACGTCCGTCGACGCGAGGCCAAGGACGCGTCCGCCGCGTTCATCGCCGCCGCCGCCGGACTGCTCGGCCCCGGCGACCGCTGAGCGCAGGAGCGCCGGGAGCGGTCCGGGTGAATGGCCGAACTCCTGCGGAATCCGACTGACGTTCGCCTGGCGTATCCATCACCTTCACGCCAGGCTCCCTCTCCGGTACCCCGCGCACGATGTCCTGGGGGCGCTCCACCACTTCTCGATCGAAGCAGAGGTCCCTCCCACCATGGCAGATCTGAACCGCCGCCGCTTTCTCCAGCTCACCGGCGGCGCCGCCGCCCTGACCCTGCTGAACGACAGCATCGCGCGCGCCGCGGCCATCCCCGCGCAGGGGACGACCGGCACCATCGCCGACGTCGAGCACATCGTGGTCCTGATGCAGGAGAACCGTTCCTTCGACCACTACTTCGGTGCGCTGCGCGGCATCCGCGGCTTCGGTGACCCCCGTCCGGTGACCCTGCCCAGCGGGAAGTCCGTGTGGCACCAGAGCGACAACGCGGGCAAGGAGACCCTGCCCTTCCGGCCGCCGTCGGACGACCTCGGCATGGAGTTCCTCCAGGGCCTCAACCACGACTGGGCGGGCGGCCAGAGCGCCTTCAACAAGGGCAAGTACGACAACTGGGTGCCCGCCAAGACGCCCGCCACCATGGCCCACCTGACGCGCGAGGACATCCCCTTCCACTACGCCCTCGCCGACGCGTTCACCATCTGCGACGCCTACCACTGTTCCTTCATCGGCTCGACCGACCCCAACCGCTACTACCTCTGGTCGGGCCACACCGGCAACGACGGCAAGGGCGGCGGCCCGGTCCTCAACAACGCCGAGGCCGGCTACGGCTGGACCACCTACCCCGAGCGGCTCGAGGCGGCCGGGATCTCCTGGAAGGTCTACCAGGACATCGGCAACGGCCTCGACGCGGCGGGTTCCTGGGGCTGGATCAGCGACGCCTACCGCGGCAACTACGGCGACAACTCGCTGCTCTACTTCAACAACTACCGCAACGCCAAGCCCGGCGACCCGCTCCACGACAAGGCCCGCACCGGCACCGACGCCCGGACCGGCGAGGGCTACTTCGACAAGCTGCGCGCCGACGTCACCGCGGGCACGCTGCCCGAGATCTCCTGGATCGCCGCCCCGGAGGCCTTCAGCGAGCACGCCAACTGGCCCTCGAACTACGGTGCCTGGTACATCGCGCAGGTGCTGGACGCGCTCACCTCCAACCCCGACGTCTGGGCCCGTACGGCGCTGTTCATCACCTACGACGAGAACGACGGCTTCTTCGACCACGTCGTGCCGCCGTACGCCCCAGCCAACGCCAACCAGGGCCTGTCGACCGTCTCGACCGCCCTCGACGTCTTCCCCGGCAAGGCCGGCTACGTCGCCGGACCGTACGGGCTCGGCCCGCGCGTGCCGATGCTCGTCGTCTCGCCCTGGAGCACCGGCGGCTACTCCTGCTCCGAGACCTTCGACCACACCTCCGTGATCCGCTTCATGGAGCAGCGCTTCGGGGTGCACGAGCCCAACATCTCCCCCTGGCGCCGGGCCGTCTGCGGCGACCTGACCTCGGCCTTCGACTTCGCCCGCAAGGACACCGGGACGGCCCCCCTGCCCGACACGGGCATGTGGCAGCCGCAGGACCGCGACCGCCACCCCGACTTCCTGGCCACCCCGCCGGCCGTGGCGAGCATGCCCCGCCAGGAGAAGGGGCAGCGCTCGACGCGTCCGCTCAAGTACGCCCCCTACGTCGACGGCGCGGCCCTCACGGGCGAGGGCAAGTTCCGGCTGACCTTCAGCGGCGGCAAGGAGCTCGGGGCGCAGTTCTACGTCACCTCCGGCAACCGGACGGACGCCCCCTGGACCTACACCACCGAGGCGGGCAAGTCGATCGCGGACACCTGGAACACCGTCTACTCGGCCGGTGTCACGGACCTGACCGTGCACGGCCCGAACGGCTTCCTGCGCGGGTTCCGCAACCCCGGCACCACCGCCGGCCCCGAGGTCACCGCCCGCCACAACGCCGCCACCGGCAACCTGGACCTCACCCTCACCAACGCGGGGGCAGCCACCGCGACCCTGACGGTCACCAACGCCTACGGCGGCGGCCCCAAGCGCCTCACGGTCGCCAAGGGGGCCACCGTGACGTACAGCGTCCCCCTGAAGAACACCCGCCGCTGGTACGACGTCAGCGTCACCGCCTCCGAGACCGCGAACTTCGCCCGCCGCTTCGCGGGCAAGGTGGAGACCGGCGCGTCGGGGCTCTCCGACCCGGCGATCGTGACCGACCAGTCGTCCTGACCGACCAGTCGTCCTGACCGACCAGTCGTCCTGATCGACCGTCACCCCGACCGGACGCCCGCACCGACCCGCCCGTCGCACTGACCCGCCCGTCGCCGACCCGCGTCCCGTCCGGCCCCGCCCCGCGGCAGACCTCCACCGGTCCGCCGCGGGGCGTTTCGCGTGCGGGGAGCGGTGCGAACGCATTCGGCGCTGTCCGATCGTCCCAATCGCGGGCCCCGTCCTTCCCGTAATTTTGGGCGATTTCTCGAAAAGGAGGTTCCGGAAGGGGTGTTACTTTTCCCTGCACCAGACCTTTGTCGATCCCCTCCGCACAAACCGCCGGACAGCCGCCGACCAGATTCCCCCCGGGAGTTCCGTGCCCACCGCCGCGTCCCACCGTCCTTATGCCGCCCACCCCCACCTCCACGAGGACCTCCTCGTATTCACCGCGGATCGCGACGTGTGGACCGCCCCGGTGGGCGGGGGCGAGGCGCGGCGCTTCACCGACGACGGCGCACCCGCCGCCCACCCCCGCATTTCCCCGGACGGCACCCTTCTCGCCTGGACCTCGCACCGCGACGGCGCGCCCGAGGCGTACGTCGCCCCGCTCGCCGGCGGACCACCGCGCCGGCTCACCCACTTCGGCCACGCCCGCACCCGCGTCGCGGGCTGGACCCCGCAGGGCGAGGTCCTGGTCCTGAGCGCCCAGCACACCCACTCCCCGCTGGCCACCTGGGCCTGGGCCGTCGCCGTGGACGGCGGCGCGCCCCGCAGGCTGCCGTACGGCCCGGTCGGCGACCTCGCGCCCGGTCCGGACGGCGCGGTGCTGGTGCGCAGCGTGACGATGTTCCCGCAGGCCGCGTACTGGAAGCGCTACCGGGGCGGCGCCGTAGGACGCCTCTGGCTGGCCCGGGAGGACGGCCGGACGGACCCGCCGACGTTCGCGCGCTTCGCCCCCGCGGGGCACGACGAGCGCGCGGCCGACCTGGAGTGCCCGCTGTGGCTCGGCGGCCCCGGTCCCGGCGGCGCCCCGACACCGGACGCGCGCATCGGGTACCTCAGCGACGCCGGGGGCCGCGCCCGCCTCTGGTCCAGCGCACCGGACGGCTCCGACCCCCGCCCGCACACGCCCGACGGCGCCCACCCCGGCTTCGCGGCCCGCAACGCGACCACCGACGGAACGCGGGTTGTCTACCAGAGCGGCGGCGACCTCTGGTTGGTCGCCGACACGGCACCCGGCACGGAGCCGGTCCGCGTGGACCTCCGGCTGCCCGGTGTCCGCCGCGGCCGGGCCCCGTACCGGGTCCGCGGCGCCGACTGGACGGGCGACTTCGGCGCGGCGCACACGGGGGTGGGCTGTCTGCTCGAAATACGCGGAACGGTCCACCTGTGGCCGGGGCACGAGGGTCCTGACGCCGGGTCCGGCGGCGCCGTCGTGCTGTCGGCCCGGCCGGGGGTGCGGTGCCGGATGCCACGGGCCCTGGGGGAGAGCGGCGGCGTGGGCTGGGTCTCGGACGTCGACGGCGCCGACGCGCTGGAGGTCCTGGACGCGGGAGCGGTCTCGGACCTCGTGGCCCCTACGCTGGGCAGCGGGCGGGCCGGGTGTCCGCCCCGGGTGCTCGCGAGCGGGCGGCTGGGCCGCGTACTCGAATGGCAGGCCGCGCCCGACGGCCGGACCGCTGCCGTCGCGGCGCACGACGGCCGGGTGCTCGTCGTGGACCTTCCCACCGGCCGGGTCACCGAAGTCGACCGCAGCGTCCACGAAGAGGTCACCGGGCTCGCCTTCTCACCGGACTCCCGGTGGCTCGGCTGGTCCCACCCCGGCCCCGAGGGCCTGCGGCAGATCCGGCTCGCCCGGGTCGGCGGCGGGGGTCCCGTCGTCGAAGCGACCTGCGGACGCTTCCGCGACGAATCCCCCGCCTTCACCCCGGACGGCGCGCACCTGGCGTTCGTCTCGGACCGGGTCTTCGACCCCGAGTACCAGACCCACGTCCTGGACCTGGCCTTCCTCGCGGCCAAACGCCCCCACCTGCTGACCCTGCGCGCGGACTCGCCCTCGCCGCTCCTGGAGCCCGGCCCCGGCACCGCGCCCGCGGCGGCGACCACCACCACCGTGGAGACCGAGGGGCTGTCCGAACGGATCGTCCCCTTCCCGGTGGAAGCCGCCGAATACGGGCACCTGACCGCAGCGGGCGCCTGCCTGCTGTGGATCCGCACGCCCCTCACCGGCACCCTCGGCGACCGTTGGGCCGGCAGCGCCGTCGCGCCGCCGCGCCCGCGCATCGAGTCCTGGGACCTGGCCACGGGCACGCTCGGCACCGTCCGGGAAGGCGTGGACGCCTACGAGGTGAGCGGCGCGGGACGGCACGTACTGGTCCGCGACGGGGCGGAGCTCGTGCTCCGCGCCCTCGACGCCGTCCCGCGCGCCGCCGCCGGGCGCCCCCTCGCGGAAGGCGGCCCGCCCACCGACGACCTCGGCGCCGGGGACGGCGGGCGCGAGCGGGCCGTCCCGCTGGCGCCGATCGCCGTGACCGTGGACCCGGCCGCCGAGTGGGCCCAGGCGTTCGCCGAGGACGAGCGGCTGATGCGGGACAACGTCTGGCGCCCGGACCTGCCGCAGCTCGACGGCGACGGGCCCTGGGCCCGCTACCGCCCGCTGCTGGACCGGATCGGCTGCGCGGGCGAGTTCACCGACCTGCTCTGGGACGTGCACGGGGACCTGGGCTGGTCGCACGCCTACGTCTGGCCGCGCGCCGACCCCGGCGCCGGGGCGGGCCGAGGGCGGCCGGGACTGCTCGGCGCGGACCTGGTGCGCTCGGCGGACGGGGCCTGGAGGATCGCACGGATCGTGCCGGGGGAGAGCTCCGTACCGGCCGCCCGGTCCCCCCTGGCGGCCCCGGGGACCGGGATACGGGCCGGGGACGCCCTGGTGGCGGTCGACGGCCGGCCGGTGGACCCGGCGGCCGGACCGGCGCCGGACCTGTGGGGAACGGCCGGTCGCGCGGTCGAGCTGACCGTCCGTCCGGCCGCGGGCGGCGCGGACCGCCGGGTCACGGTCGTGCCGCTGGCCTCCGAGACCGCCCTGCGCCACCAGGACCTGATCCGCGGTCGCCGGGACCGGGTCCGCGAGCGGAGCGCGGGACGCCTCGGGTACCTGCACGTCCCCGACATGGTGGCGAGCGGCTGGGCCCAACTCCACCGTGACCTGCGCGCGGAGGCGGGCGCCGACGGGCTGCTCGTCGACTTCCGGGGCAACAGCGGGGGCCACCTCTCGGCGCTGGTCCTCGAACGGATCGCCCGCCGACCGGTGGGCTGGCAGCTGCGGCGCGGCGGCCGCCCCGAGTCCTACCCCGCCCTCGCCGCCCGCGGTCCGCTCGTCTTCCTGGCCGACGAACTGTCCGGCTCGGACGGCGACAACGTGGTGGCGGCGGTGCGGGCGGGCGCCCTCGGCCCGGTGATCGGGGTCCGGACCTGGGGCGGGGTCCGCGGCATGGAGGTGGCCCACGGCCTGGTCGACGGCACCCGGTTGGTGCATCCTCGCGGCGCGTTCTGGTTCGCCCACGGCGGCTGGGACCTGGAGAACCGCGGGGTGGAACCCGACCTGGAGGTGGTCCTCGCCCCGCACCACCGGGCCGCGGGCGAGGACCCGCAACTCGACGCGGCGATCGCCGTGGCACTGGACGCACTCGCCGTCACGCCCCCGCTGCGCGCCCCCGCCCCGCCCGCCCGACCTGGGGCGCCGCTTCACCGGCCCGTCAGCTCCACGGACATCCGTCAGACGCCCCCCAGTGCCGTGACACGGTGAACCTTTCCGGTCACGGCACCAGGGCGGCCAGGCTCGCCCGGGCGGCGCGTTCCCCCTCCGGGTAGGCGTGCGCCGCGGCCTCGCGCGCCGCCCCGGACAGCTGGCGCACCGCGTCCCGGGTACGGCCCATCCGGGCCAGGGCCTCGCCGTGCAGCGTCCGCAGCACCACCCGCCGCGGCGCCTGTATCGGCGGTACGGCCAGGGCCAGCCCGTGCGCGGCCTGCTCGGCCGCCTCCGCGTAGGAGCCGACGGCCAGCAGGTGCCGGGCGAGGTGCAGATGGGCGAGCGTGACGGTCTCGTCCGGGCCGCTGCGCCGCGCCTGTACGAGCGCCCGGTCGAGCTGCTCGCCGGCCCGCGCCCGGTGGCCCTGCCCGGACAGCGCGAGCGCCAGGTTGATCCGGGCCACGGCCTCGGCGGCCCCGTCACCCGCCCGCGCCGCGAGCGCGGGCGCCCGCTCCAGGTGCGGCAGCGCCCGCTCCGGCCTGCCCTCCTCGACCAGCACCCAGCCGAGCAGGGCGAGCGTGCGGGACTGCCCGCCCGGGTCGCCGTCCGCCTCGGCCGCCAGGAGCGCCTGCTCCAGCAGCGGCGCCCAGCCGTCCAGGGGCCGGCGCAGCACGAGCGGCCACTGGAGCAGCACGAGACGCCAGGCATGGCCGTGCAGCCGGGCGCCGACGGCCGCGGCCACCGCCCCGCGCAGGGCGTCCCGTTCGGCCGCGTACCAGGCGAGCGCGTCGGCGCGGCCGCCGAACTCCCGTACGGAGGCGCTCCCGTGGGTGGCGGACGGCAGGGCGCAGCACCTCTCGCTGCCGGGCTCGGCGGCGTCGGTCGCGGCGAGCAGGGTGTGCAACCAGTGGTCCAGCAGCCGGACCAACCCGGCCCGGTCGTCCGCCGGGGCGAGGGTCCGGGCGAAGAGCCGGACGAGGTCGGGCACGGCATAGCCCTGCGGGCCGGTCGGACGGAGCAGGTGCGCGTCGGCGAGCCGGTCCAGCAGGGCGGCCGCGCGGTGCGGCGGGCACCCCGCGAGCGCGGCCGCCGTCCCCGCGTCCAGCGCGGGTCCGGTGAGCAGGCCGAGCAGGGAGAACAGGCGCCGGGCCGGTTCCGGCAGGTGCCGCACGCTCGGGCCGAGCGCGGCGGCGACGCCCGTGCCCGTGCCCGCCAGGTCGAGCAGGGCCAGCCGCCGTGGCTCCTCGCCGAGTTCGGTGGCGAGGCGGGCCAGGCCCCCGTGCGGGCGGGTGGCCGCACGGGCCGCGACCACCCGGAGGGCGAGCGGGAGCCCCTCGCACCACCGCACGAGCCGGGCGGCGGGCTCGGCCTCGGCCTCGACGGCCTCCTCGCCCAGGACCGCCCCGAGCAGGGCGAGGGACTGGTCGTGGGGGAGGGGACCGAGCGCCAGCGGCCGGGCCGCGTCCGAGGCGACCAGGTCGGCGAGCCGGTCGCGGCTGGTGACGAGGGTGACGCAGCGCTCGCCGCCCGGCAGCAGGGGGCGCACCTGCGCCGCGTCACGGGCGTTGTCCAGGACGACCAGCAGCCGACGGTCCGCGGTCAGCGCGCGGTAGTGGGCCACCAGGGCCTCCGCGCCGTCGGGCATCCGCTCCGGCGGCACGCCGAGGGCGAGCAGGAACCCCTGGAGGACGGACGGGGCGTCGCGGGGCGCCAGGGAGCTGTAGCCGTGGAGGTCCACGAAGAGCCGTCCGTCGGGGAAGTCGCCCCGGCGCAGGTGCGCCCAGTGCACGGTGAGCGCGGTCTTGCCGATCCCGGCCCCGCCCGTGACCGTCACCAGGGGGCCGGGCAGTCCTGCGGTGAGCCGGTCCAGCGCGGCCGATTCGGCGCCCCGACCGGCGAATCCGGTGGTGCGGCGGGGCAGTGCGTCCGGGACCGGAACGGTCGCGTCCCGCGCGGCGCGGGGGTCGCTCGCGGGTGCGGGTACGGCCGGGGCCGGTGTGGGGGCGCCGGTCCGGGGGAGGGCCGCGTACGCGTCGGTGAGGGTCGCCCCCGGACCGGGCTCCCGGCGCCGCAGGCGCAGCTCCCGGGTCCGTACGAAGAGGTCCCGGGCGTCCTGCGGCCGGTCGGCCCGGGCCAGCGCCCGCATCAGCGCCGCGACCACGTGCTCCCGCAGCGGATGGGCGGCCGCCTCGGCCTGGAGCACGGCGACGGCCGGTCCGTGCTGCCCGAGCCGGGTGTGCGCCGAGGCCAGCTCCAGGGCTGCCGTCAGCCGCCGTTCCTCCAGGGCGCGGGCGGCGGCCTCCAGGAGCGGAGTGGGGGCGGTGCCCGTGAGGGCCGGCCCCCGCCACAGCGCGAGCGCGTCGCGCAGCAGGGCCGCGCATCCGTCCGGGTCCCGCGGCTGGCGGGCCCGTCGCAGCAGCTCGTCGAAGCGGTGCGCGTCGAGCAGTTCGTGGGGAGCGCGCAGGACGTACGAGGTTCCCCGGGTGGCGAGTTCGACCCCGGCCGACGGCGCCCCGTGCGCACCGAGCAGGGCGCGCAGGCGCGAGACGTGTCCCTGGAGCACGGTGCGCGCGTGCCGGGGCGGGGAGTCGTCCCACAGGGCCTCGGCGAGCTGGTCGAGGCAGACGGGAGCGTCGGCGTGCAGCAGCAGTACGGCGAGCACGCTGCGTCGTTTGGCCGGGCCGAGCGGGACCTGCCGCCCGTCCCGGGTCGCCACGGCGACCTCCCCGAGGACCCGGAACTCCATGCGGACACCCTTCTGGTGGATCGGCGGCGCGGCGGCCGGGCGGAGCGGGCGCGGTCGTACGGCCAACGCGCGACTAATGCTCAGCTAACACGCTCACTAATATCCGCAGCATAAGCAGAATGGAGCCCACTAACGAAATCATTCGACAGTAAATCGGAATCCCTAGTTCCGGCCAAAGAGGAATGCGCGCACGCGTCATGGATAACCCTTGGAGAGGGCTTTTCGGGTATGTGTGATCGTCTAGTGTTTACACGTGAAACTACATGTGCTCTCTGAGGAACATCCCGGGAATGGACTCGTCGGTAACTTGTTAGCCTCCTGGAGTGCCGCGGTGCAGTGGCGCTCAATCGAAACCAGGGGGAGGGTTGTATGGCACTCGAAAATGGCCGGGGCGAACCCGGGCCTGATACCCGGATATTCCTGAGGCAGGATTCCGTCTTCCTGGAATCCGAGGACGGCGTATTCCTGCGGAGCGGCGCCGGGGACTTCTTCGTGGCGGGGCCGCAGGCCTACGCCTGGCTGAGTCGCCTCGCCCGGGACCTCGCGGGCGGTACGACCCTGCGCGAACTGTGCGGGGACCTGCCCGAGGAGCGGGCCGGAGTCCTGTCGGGACTGGTGCGCCACCTCGCCGGGAACGGCTTCGTCCGCCTCCTCGCGGACGAACCCGACACCCTCCTCGACGCCGCGGAGCAGGAGGCCTTCGCGGAGCAACTCGCCTACCTCGCCCACCACACCGACACCCCCCGGGCGGCGCTGCGCCGGGTGCGGGACGCCCGGGTGGCCGTGCTCGGCGGATCCGGCCCGGATGCCGGGGCCCGGGCCGCGGTGCGGACCCTGGCGCGCAACGGCGTCGGACACCTCGCCCTGCTCGGCCCCGCCCGGACCGCGAGCGGAGCCGGAGCCGATGGCGAGGGCCCGGCCGACGGCGCCGATCCGGCGACGACCGCGGGGGAGCGGGCCCGGGTGGAGCGCTTGGCGGGCGCCTGGACCGGCGGCTGGCGGGAGGCGCTCACCGCCTGGCGGCCCACCGCGATCATCGCCACCGCCGACGGGGTGCCCGGCGCGGCCCTGCGCCCCCTGGCCGACCTCGCCCACCGCACCGGGGCGGCGCTCCTGACCGCCCGCAGCCTCGGTGACCTCGTCCTCAAGGGCCCGTTGGCGCCGCCGCCGGGGGCCCGGGACGCCGCCTGCTGGCACTGCGCGGCGCTCCAGCTCGCGGAGCACGCCGACCCGGCGCTGGCCGCCCTGATCCTGCGCGAGGACGCGCGGACCGCGTCGCGTGCCCCCTACCTCCGCGCACCGGGCACGCTCACCCCGCTGCTCTCGGCGGCCGTGGCGAGCGAACTCGCCACGGAACTCTTCAAGTACCTGTCCGGGGCCGTCGCACCGGACCTCGTCGGTGCGGTCGTCGTCCAGCGCGGCGACACCCTGGAGACCTGGCGCGAACGCCTGCCCGTACGGGCCGACTGCCCGTCCTGCGCGGCGCCCGTGGAGAGCGCCCTCAAGGAGCTCCGCGCGGGCGCGCTGGACCTGCCCGGATCCCCCGAGGACCGGCTGACCCGGTACCGCTCCGTGCTCGGACGCACCACCGCCCTGCTGCGCGCCTTCGACGACGACGACCTCCCGCAGACCCCCGTCCGCTCCGGCCTGGTCCGCACGGCCGAACTGCTGGGGCCCGGCTCCCACGGCTTCAGCGTCAGCACCTCCCACGAGGCGCGCGCCCGCGCCGTCGAACGGGCGCTGCGGCACGCGGCGGCCCTGGCCCCCGCGCCACTGCCCGTCCGGCGCGCCACCGAGGAAGGGCTGCGGGCCACCGGAGCGCGGGTGGCGGGGGCCGACGGTCCGGCAGGGGTTACGGCACCCGAGGCCGAACGGGACTGGACCCCCGCCCTGCGGCTGCGCGACGACGCGGTGGTGTGGGTGCCGCTCGAACGGGCCCTGGAGACCGGCGGGGTGGGCGTCGGAGCCACGGTGCGCGAGGTCGTCGGGTCCGCCCTCGCGGCACGGCTGTTGGCCGAGCGGCTGCGGGACTGGCTGGACGGCCTGGCCGTCGCCGGGCCGGTGGTACCGGCGGACCACGATCCGCTGTACGCCCCGTCGACCCTGGCCCTGATCCGGACCGGGCGGCTCACGCTCCAGGTGCTCGACTCCGGGACCGGGGACGGTCCGCCGGTGGTGCTCGCGCGGCACGCCACCCCCGACGGGGCCGTGGTCGCCCAGGTCGCGGCCATCGGCCCGGACCGGCGCGCCGCCGTCGCCACGGCCGTGCTCGAACTGTCCGGCCTGGTCGCGCATCCGGAGGCCGCCCGGGGACCCGGCGGTCCCTACCACCTGGTCTGCGGCCCCGATTGGCCCGCGCCGACCGAACCCCCGTTGGCACCGGAACACCTCGCGTCGGAGCCTTCGGAGCCTTCGGAGCCCCCCGGGCTGTCGCAGCCCCCGGAGCAGGCCAGCACCACGGAGCCCGGCGCGGCCGAAGGCCAGCCCGCGCACCAGGACGACCGCGCGGACCTCGGCGACCTGCTCCACCCGCTCGGCGCCGACCGCGACGCGCTGCTCCTGGAGCTGGCGCCCGCGGGGCTGCCCCGCACCCCCGCGGGAGACCGCGCGGCCCTCGTCGGCCGGGTCCTGCTCGTCGACGCGCCGCCGCCGCACGACAGGTCCTGATCGGCGGCGACCGGACCCACCCCCAGATGTCCCCCGCTGTCCCGGTGGGGGAAGTTCCGGGCACAGCCGTGCCCGGACGCACCACCCCGTGTGAAGGAGAAACACATGCCCGGCAAGAACAGCACCTACGACGACCTCGCCATCGACACCTTCAAGCTGGAGCAGGTCCAGATGGAGAACGACCCGACGATGCTCGCCGCCACCTGCAGCAGCAACGTGGGCTGCTGCTCCACCAGCGGCACCCCGGTCGGCGAGGACGCCTGACCCGCACGCTCCGCTGTCGGGGCACGGACCCTGCAGTGACCCTGACAACGGCGTGATCCGTGGTGGCCGGCCCGTCGGGCCGGTCACCACGGCACCTTCGACGGAGACCCAGTGACCGAGACCCACGCGCCACCCCGCACCCTCCCCGCCGCGCCGCCCCCCTCCACCACCGTCCTCACCGCCGTCCCCACGGGCACCGAACCGGACCGGCGCAACGAGGAGTTCGCGCGGGAACTGCGCGACCACCTCGCCCGGTACCCGATCCGCCGCACCACCGCGTGCGACACGGCCGCGCACGACCTCACCGTGGAGGTCCGCACGCTCGGGCTGACGCTGGACCCGACCGTCGGCGCCGACCGGGCGGGCGCCGTCCCGGAACCGGACGCCGCCCACGCGCGCGGGGCGGGCGGCCGCACCGTCCCCGTGCACTTCTACGGCGACACGGTCATCGTCGGCCCGATCCACACCACCGGCGGCCCCACGCGGCCCTGCGGCGCGTGCCTGCGCCGCCGGTGGACCAGGCTGCGACCCGAACGGGAGCGTCGGGCCCTGGAATCGGGCCGCGCGCACACCGCCTCCGGCGCGGGCAGCGCCGTACCCGCTGCCTGGCACGTGCCCGCCGTGGCCGCCGCGCTGGACCGGCTGGGGCAGGAGGGGCCGCGGGCGTCGGGGACCGACGGACTCGCGGAGGTGCTGGAGATCGACCTCACCACCGGGGCGACCACCCGGTTCGGCCTGCTCGCGGACCCCGGCTGTGGCCACTGCGCCGTGCTCCACGAGGACGCGCCGCCCGCCACGGACGGCTTCCCCGCGCCGCGTCCCCTGCCCGCCCCCGGCGGGACCCGGCTGCGGGGTTGGGACGCCGCCCCGCTGCCCGTGGACGCGCTGACCAACCGGCTCTGCGGAGCCGTGGGCACCTCGCGCGCGAACCGCCTCTCCACCGGCATCAACGCGCCCGTGACCGGTCGGCTGCGGCTCGGCGGGCGCCGGTCGGAGCGCACCACGCTGTACGACATCACCTGGGGCGGCCACGCCGCGAGCTACCGCGAGAGCCGGGCCCTCGGACTCCTCGAAGGGCTCGAACGCTACGCCGGACAACGCCCGCACGGCCGACGGCCCGCGCTGCGGGCGGCCCTGGCGGACCTGGACCGGGCCACCGACCCGGACGCCGCCCGCCCCGCCCTCGACCCGCGCGACACCGTGCTCTACGAAGAGGGCTTCTACGAGCGGGACCACGGCAGGCCCTTCGTCCCGTTCGACCCCGCCCGGCCCATCAGTTGGGTGTGGGGGCACTCCTTCGACCGGGGCGGCCCGCTGCTGGTACCGGCCCAACTCGCCTACTACGGACCGCACCCGGTGAGCGAGCAGTTCGTCCTCGGCTCGTCGAGCGGCTGCGCCACCGGCAGCTGCCTGGAGGAGGCCGCCCTGCACGGACTGTTCGAACTGGTCGAGCGCGACGCCTTCATGGTGAACTGGTACTCGGCCGCCCGACTGCCCGAGATCGACCCGGACAGCTGCACCGAACCGCAGACGGTCGCCGCCGTCGACCGGATGCGCGCCCTCGGCTACGAGGTGCGGCTGTTCGACCTGCGGGTGGACCTCCCGGTCCCGATCGTGCTGTGCGTGGCCCGGCTCCGCACGCCCGGCCACGGCAACCTGTGCATGTCGGCGGGGGTCGCACCGGATCCGGCGGACGCGGCGCTCGCGGCCGTGCGCGAAGTGGCCAGTTACCTCCCCGGGTTCGCGGCCCGCAGCGCACAGGACGAGCCGGAACTGCGCGCACTGGTCGACGACTACGCCGCCGTGACCGAACTCGACCACCACGGAGCCCTGTACGGCCTGCCGCGGATGGCGGACCGCTCGCCCTTCCCCGGTCCCCGGGGCGAGGTACGCCCCCTCGACGTCACGTTCGCCGACTGGACACCGCCCCTCCACCGGGACCTGCGCGCCCAGTTGACGCACTACGTCGACCTCGTCCGCACCGTGGCGCGCGACGTCGTCGTGGTCGAGCAGACCTGTCCCGAACAGCGCGCGGCCGAGGTGGCGACCGCCGCCGTCATCGCCCCCGGTCTCGTCCCGATCGACTTCGGCTGGGACTACCAACGCGTCCTGCACACCGAGCGCCTGCGCACGGCGGCCTGGCGCGCGGGCCGACGCTCCGCCCCCCTGGGCGAGGACGAGGTCCACCGCCATCCGCACCCCTTCCTGTGACCGGTCGGCCCGGGCCGTCGAGCACGCGAGAAGACCGAGAGGGAACGCCAGAGATGGTCACCGACACGACAGACGAAACCCACCGCCCCGCGCACCACGGCGCGCACCGTGCCGCGCGGGACACCGACCGGGTCGCCACCGTGCTCGCGTACGTCGACGCCGTCCGCGACCGGCCCCGGCGAAGCCTCGACGAGGAGGGATTCGCCCCCGACTGGGCAGACCGCCCCGCCCCGCACACCGTCCACCCCGGTGCGTGCGAAATCCCGCTGCCCACCGCGACGGCGGCCCGCGCCACCGGCACCCTCGCGCACGCCCTGGCGCGCGCCACGACCGGGCGGCGCGCCGTGGCGCCCGTACCCGCGAGCGGCCCGGCCACGGGCCTGACCCTGGCGGACTTCGCCGCGGCCCTCCAGCTCACCGCGGGGGTGCTGGCCCGGCGCTGGCAGATCGACTGGAACGGCGACGCGGACCGGCGCGCCCGCCTGACCGGCGCGGCCTGGGGCAGGGGAACGCCCTCCGGCGGCGCCAACTACCCCTGGGAGCTCTACTGGGCCGCGCCCCCCGGCCTGCCCGTACCGCCGGGCCTGCTGCACTACGCCGGCGGCCGGCACGCCCTGGAGCGGCTGTCGACGGGCGATCCCACGCCCGTGGTCCGCGCCGCGCTGGCCGAGTCCCCGCCGCCGGGTGCGGGCGCTCCCACCGGCGGCTACCTGATCTGTACCCTGCGCCCCTGGAAGACCGCCTTCAAGTACGGCAACTTCGCCCACCACGTGGCCACGCACGACATCGGCGCCTTCCTGGGCTCCTGGAGCCTGCTGCGGTTCGCCGCCGACGACCCCGACGGGGCGACGGCCCGGTTGGCCTTCGACGAACCGGCGGTGAACGCGCTTCTCGGACTCGACCCCGACCGGGAATCCGCCTACGCCGTCCTGCCCCTGACCTGGCACCCGGCCGAACGGCGGGCGCCGCGCAGCGGAACGCTCCCGCCCGCCGGCCCCGCGAGCGCCTCGCCCGGCCGCCCGCGGCCCCGGGAGAGGTCCCGCCGCGTGCGCCCGATCCCCGCACCGGCGGCGCTGCTGCGGGCGACGCAGGCCACCCCGGGCCCGCCGCCGACGGCGCCCCGGGCCGCCGGGCCCCCCGTCCCGACCACGCTGCTGCCCCTGCCCGACGCCGCCGACCGACCGGCCGACCTCGCGGAGCTGCTCTCCCGCCGCCGCTCCAGCACCGGCCGCTTCGATCCCCTCGCCGACCTGGCCGCCCCCGACCTGGCCGCGGTACTGCGGTGCGCGGCGGCGGCCACCGGCGCCCCCGACGAGGGGCTGCTGCGGATCCACGTCCTCGTGCAACGCGTCGAGGGGATCGCCCCGGGCGCCTACCGGTACCTGCCCGCCCGGCACGCCCTGGCCCCGTCGGGCAGCGGTACGCCCGGGCTGAGGGAGCGGGACTACGCCATGCGCAACTACTCGGTCGCCCACGCGGGGGCCGTCGTCGCCCTCACCTGGCGCCCCGCCCCCGACCTCGCCGCCCACGGCCCGCACGCCCACCGCCGCGCACACGCCGAAGCCGGTGCGGCGGGCCAGTACCTGAGCCTGGCGGCCCAGGCCCTCGGGCTCGGCTGCGGGCTCGCCCTCGGCCTCGACCCCCGGGCCGTCGACGCGGCCGTGGCGGGCGCAGGGCCGTCCGGCGGTCGGGGGGACGACGAACTGCGCACCACCCTCTGCGCGTTCCTCGGCACCAGGATGCCCGGTACCGCCGACCTCGACGACCGGCTCCTGTGAGCCGCCGCACCCTTTCGCGCACCGGGTATTGACACTTCGTCAGAAGGGGAGCAGCGTCTCGGCCGATTCCGCCGACGAAGGGACCGGGCCGTGCCGGAGGACGACGCAGACGTGGACCTGCTGGAGGACACCTGGGCCCGCGAGGTCCCGCACGCGCTCTTCACCCGGCTGCGCCGGGAGGACCCGGTGCACTGGCACGAGGTGCCGGGCCGGCACGCGGGCTTCCACGCCGTCACCCGCCACGCCGACGTCAAGGCCGTCAGCCGCGATCCCGAGCTGTGGTCCACCGAACTCGGCTCGTTCATGATCCGCGACCAGGACCCCGAGGCCCTGGGGTCCCTGCGGCTGGTCCTGTTGGGCATGGACGCCCCGCGCCACTCCCGCTACCGCGCGCTGGTCAGCGCGGGATTCACGCCCCGGGTGGTGCGCGGCCTCGCGGTCCGGATCCGTGAGCGGGCGCTCGCCCTGGTGGAGCGCGCCGTCACCCCGGGCCGGGAGATGGACTTCGTCGACGAGGTCGCCTCCTGGCTGCCGATCCAGACCATCTGCGAGATGGTCGGCGTACCGCAGGAGGACGAACGGCTCATCTACGACTGGAGCAACCGGATGGCCGGCAGCCAGGACCCGGAACTCTCGGCGGGCAAGCACGACAGCGACCTGGCGGCCGCCGAGATCTACGCCTACTGCGCCGAGCTGTCGGCGCTGCGGCGGGCCCGGCCCCGACAGGACATCCTCTCCACGCTCGTCCACGCCGAGGTCGACGGCGACCGGCTCACCCCGGACGAGATCAACATGTTCTTCGTCCTGCTGTGCGTCGCCGGCAACGAGACCACCCGCAACCTGCTCTCCCACACCCTGCTCGCCCTGATCGAACACCCGGCGGCGCGCGCCGAACTGGCCGCGGCGCCCGACGACGAGGCCCTGTGGACCTCGGCGACGGAGGAGTTCCTGCGCTGGGGCGGCTCGATCCACAACTTCCGGCGCACCGCGACCCGCGACACCACCCTGCGCGGCCGGCACATCGCCGAGGGCCAGAAGGTGGTCACCTACTACACCTCCGCCAACCGGGACGAGGAGGTCTTCGCCGACCCCTTCGTCTTCGACGTCCGCCGCACCCCGAACGAGCACCTCACCTTCGGCGGTGGCGGACCGCACTTCTGCCTCGGCGCCGGCCTCGCGCGCACCCAGATCAAGACCCTCGTCCGCGAGCTGCTGCGCCGCCACCCGGACGTCGCCCTCACCGGCGAGGTCCGCCGACTGCGCTCGGACTTCATCAACGGAGTGAAATACCTGCCCGTGCGCTTCGGATAACGTGGGATGTCATGTCAATACCGGTCAATTCAATCGAAGGGGCCGGTAGCAACCCCCGAAGGACGTTCCCGGTGCACGGTGAGTACAAGGTTCCCGGCGGCAAGCTCGTCGTCGTCGATCTGGAGCGCGCGGGAGAGGTGTTGCGCGGCGTCCGGGTCTCCGGCGACTTCTTCCTCGAACCCGACGAAGCGCTCGACGCCGTCGACCGCGCCCTGGAGGGCGCCCCCGCCGACACCGACGCCGCCGAGCTCGCCGCCCGGATCACCGCCGCCCTGCCCGAGGGGACCCAGATGTTCGGGGTGAGCGCCGAGGGCATCGCCATCGCCGTGCGCCGCGCGCTGGCCCAGGCCACGGAGTGGGCCGCGCACGACTGGCGGCTCATCCGCATGCCCCCGCAGGAACCCGCCCTGCACATGGCCCTCGACGAGGTCCTCACCCACGAGGTCGCCGCCGGTCTGCGGCCCCCGACCCTGCGGGTGTGGGAATGGGGCGCCCCGGCCGTGGTCATCGGCAGCTTCCAGTCGCTGCGCAACGAGGTCGACCCCGAGGGCGCGCGCCGGCACGGCATGACGGTGGTGCGCCGGATCTCGGGCGGCGGAGCCATGTTCATCGAGCCCGGCAACACCATCACCTACTCCCTCTCGGTGCCGCAGTCGCTCGTCTCGGGGCTCTCCTTCGCCGACTCCTACGCCTACCTGGACGACTGGGTCCTCGGTGCGCTCGGCGAGATGGGCGTCAAGGCCTGGTACCAGCCCCTCAACGACATCGCCACCGAAGCCGGGAAGATCGCGGGCGCGGCCCAGAAGCGGATCGTGTCCGGCGCCGGAGCCGTACTGCACCACGTGACGATGGCCTACGACATCGACGCCGACAAGATGACCGAGGTGCTGCGCATCGGCCGCGAGAAGCTCTCGGACAAGGGGACGAAGAGCGCCAAGAAGCGGGTGGACCCGCTGCGCCGCCAGACCGGACTCTCCCGGGAGGAGGTCATCGACCGGATGGTCGGCGCCTTCCGCGGCCGCTACGGCCTGACCGAGGACACGGTGACCCCGCAGGAGCTCGCCCGCGCCCGCGAGCTGGCGGCGACGAAGTTCGCCACTGAGGAGTGGACCGCCCGCGTCCCCTAGGGCCGCGCCCCGCGTCCCCTGGGGCCGCCGCTCACCCGCGCCCCCGCGTCCCCGCGCGGCCGTCGAGATCGGCCAGCAGCTCCCGGGCGGCGCGGGCCCCGGAGGCCATGGCGCCCTGGACGGATCCCGTGGCGCGGTGGTCCCCGCACACGTACACGCCCTCCTCGACCCGTGTGGTCCGGCTGAGCGGCCAGGGCGGGAGCATCGCGGGCAGCGCACCGGGCACGGTGACCGCGCCGACGTCCTGCCACCGGGCCGCGTCCGCCCCGTAGACCTCCGACAGGGCGGTCGGCAGCGCCGAGCGGTGGGCGGGGGTGTCCTCGCCGAGGACGGAGGTGGACACCAGGGCGCGGCCGTCGGCGCTGTAGCCGGGGGCCACCTCGGTCAGCACGCAGGTGTTCAGGAACCGCCGCCGGGCGTCGACCAGCAGGGTCGGTTCGCGCAGCGGAGAGGTGGCGGCCGCGTGGTAGTAGGTGGTGACCGTCCGCGTCGGAGCGGGTGCGCCCACGGCCGGTACGAGCGCGGACGCGCACGCCGTGTCGGTGGCGACCACGACGGCGAGCGCCGCGCGGGACCCCCCGTCCGCGAGGACCACGCCGTCGCCGGACACGGCGCGCACGCGCGCCCCGAGGCTCAGCGCGCCCCGGGGCAGCGCGCGCGCCAGCTGCTCGGGCACGGCCCCGATCCCGGCGGCGGGCAGGGTCAGGGTGCCCCGGATCATGCTGCGCCAGGTCAGGTGGAACATCCGGCTCGACGTCTCCAGGGCGTCCTCCAGGAAGACGCCCGCCAGGAACGGGCGCATGAGGACGTCGACGAGCGCGTCGTCGAGCCCCCAGCGCTCCAGTTCCCGCCGGGTCGTGCGCTCCGGGAGCCGCCGCAACGCCCGGGCGGGGGCCAGGGCGTCCCGTGCCGTCAGCGCGCCGAGCCCGGCGAGCCCGCGCAGCCGGGTGTGCCGGCCGGCCAGCAGGGCGGCCGCATCGCCCGGGCGCCGGCTCGGATCCCCGAAACGGACCCGCTCGCCGTCCGACAGGTGGACGAGGACGCCCGGGGTGAAGGGGCGCAGGCGCAGCTCGCGCAGCCAGATGCGGCGCTTGACCTGCGGGTATCCGGTGTTGAAGACCTGGAAGCCGCGATCGAGCACGAACCCGTCGCGCAGGTCGCTGCGCATCCGGCCGCCGACTCCGTCGGAAGCCTCCAGCACGCTCACCCGTACCCCGGCCCGCGCCAGGTCCAGTGCGCAGGTGAGCCCGGCGAGACCCGCTCCGACGACGATCACGCTGCCCTGACGGTCACGACCGTTCACCGCTACCGACCTCCTCGTGGTGGCTCCACCCCTCCTTCGCCGCCGGGGACCGGATCGGATGCGGGAGCCCACCGGTCGGGCGGGGCGGCCGTTACTTCTTGGGGCCCGTGCCGCAGAAGAAGATCGCCTGGCCGAGTCCCTTGACCGTGCCGGTCATCAGGCCGATGGCCAGGCCCGGTACGGCGCCGCCGCCGCCGACCATCGCCCCGGTGGCCGTTCCCACGACCGTGTTGATGTAGATCGAGCTGCCGAGGTGCTCCAGCATGCACTTGTTCCACTCGGCTTCGGTCCTGGGCTTGTCGAGGAGGCCCGCGGGAGCCATCGCGGCCGTGCCCGACCCGCCCGCGTCCTTGAGCGCGGCGCCGCCGACCCGGACGCCGTCACGCACCGAGAGGGTGGGCGGCGTCACGGCACCGGTGACCGTGTCCCCGGTGACGCCCCGGATCGTCTGGGTCAGCTTCTTCCCGTCGAGGGTCAGGCCCACCGCGTGGGTGGCGCCGTTCGGCTCCTGGACGACGCCGGGCCGTACGGTGGCGATGTTCTTGCCGGTGGCGTCGGTGAGCCTGACCGTGTCGTTCTCGACGGTCGCGGTGGCTCCCTCGGGGATCTCCAGGTCGGCGCTCTCGGTCGTGGCCAGCACCTGGGCCTTGACGTCCGTACGGGTGTTGCCGGTGTCGCTGCCCGGTGTGGCGGTGCTGGTGCGGGCGATGTACATGGTGGAGCCGGCCGTCGCGTTGACGACGGGGACCGTGACGGTGGCGTCGGTGGTCCACGGCTGGTTGTCGGTGTCGAAGGTCCAGGTGCCCGTGACCTTCTTGCCGACGGCCGCGAAGTCGACCCAGGCGTAGTTCTTCGCCGGTACGTCCACGGCGATGCCGTTGATCGTCGTCTCGTCCGAGGAGTAGGTCTGCGTCGCGGACAGTTGACTGGAGATCATGGCCTGGACGGGGGTGGTGACCCCGACGGAGGTGGAGACGCCGGCCGAGTACGACTGCTCCCAGCCGGAGTGGTAGATCGTGGTGAAGATCTGCTTCATCGTGCTGTCGGTGGCGTTGTACCAGACGGACGAGGCGATCTGGCGGGGCAGGGCCTCGGGCTGTCCCTCGGACCTCTCGGTCCACGAACAGGTCGAGGTCCTCTTGGAACACAGGTCCGCGTAGTAGTCGAGGGCAAGGCTCCTGGCTTCCAGGGCCTTCGACGCGGGGACCTTCCACTCCTGGCTCGCGCTGCCGTTGCAGACGTTGGGCTGGGCGAGGATCCCCCACAGGTGGAGGCCGCCCCGGTTGTCCATGCAGTACTCGGTCCCGCTGGAGTCGTCACGGCGCACGATCCCGAAGGAGTTGGGCTTCCCGTCGACGGGCCGGAAGTGCCACTGCTCGCCCTCCTTGCCGCAGGACTGCTGCTGCGCGGGCTGGGAGGCGTAGACGCACTTGCCGGACGCGGTGCTGGCGATGTTGAACAGGCCGGGTTCCGCGAGCTTGATGAGGCGCCAGCTCGTGTAGTTGGTGCCGTCGGGGGTGACGGAGATCTGGTTGCCGTCGTTGTTGCCCGTCGCGTTGAGGGTGCCGTCCCCGTTGCTGAAGGTGTAGGCATCCGCCGCCGTCGCGGCGGCCGCGGGAGTCGCCGCGACGGCGAGGGCCGGGGTGATGACGGCGAGGGCGAGGGCCGGGGCCGTCAAGAGCTTCGCGGCACGCCTGAGATGGGTGTTCATGGCACCTTCCGGTCGGGTCTCGTGCCCTGGCCGTCCGTGACTCGTCCCGCCGGTGACGACGGCCGTCCTGCGGCCGTCGAGCGGTTCGTCCCGTCGGACGGCCGAGCACCTTCGGCGCCCAGTCACGCATGCGCGCGCCGCGCGGCGCACCCGGAACGATCCGGAGTGACAGTGCGGGCGGGGCCATGATCGAACGCCCCCGGCGCGCGGGGACCGGCGCCCGCGCTCAGGCGTCGGGGCCCTGGGTGCGGCGGGCGTACGCACGGGCGGCGCGGGCGCGGTCGCCGCAGCGCGTCGAGCACCAGTGGCGGCGGCCGTGCCGGAGCAGGTAGCGGTTGCAGGGGCTGGAGCCGCACGCGGTGAGGCGTTCGGCGTCCGGGGAGGTGAGGAGATCGGCCGCGTCGGCGGCGAGCGCCGCCAGGGCGTGGTCGACGATCGCGCTGGTGGGGTGGGGGGTGACCCGGTGGGGCCCGCTCTCGTCGTCCCACTTCAGGAGCGGGGCGGTGGGTACGCGGGTCATGGCGTCGTTGACGGCGGCGACGGCGGCGGGCAGCGCGGGCAGTCCCGCGGCCCGGGCGGCGAACAGCGACCGGACCTGCTCGCGCATCGCCCGCAGCTGGGCCGCGCACATCTCCCGCATGCCCGCGTCGAGCGGCGCGAGATCACGCTCCGCCAGCCAGTGGTTCGCCCGGGCGGGGGTCGACAGGAGATCGAGCGTGTGCCCCCCCGGCAGCGCGAGGGCGCTGTTGGCGAGGGCCAGGGAAAGGTGCTCCTCCTCGCCTCGGGCGGGCGGGGGGACGGCTTCTTCCATCAAGGACTCCTTCACCTTTCTCATGGTACGTCTTGCGGCTATCCGTGAGAAGCCGGTACGGTCATCTCACGGTTCACTCGCATCTATCCGTGAGGTGTCATCTCCATGTCCTCGTTCCCGGTACCGGTCGAAGAGTTCCCCGTGCGCGTGCTCGGCGGCCCGACCGCCCTCTTCGAGTACGGCGGCCTGCGCTTCCTCACCGACCCGACCTTCGACGGCCCCGGCGACTACCGGGGTCGCGGCGCGCCCCTGACGAAGACCGCCCCCGCGAAGGCGGCGCCCGCGGACCTGGGCCCCGTCGACGTCGTCCTCCTCTCGCACGACGAGCACCCCGACAACCTGGACGCGGCCGGTCGGGCCCTGCTCGCCGAGGTGCCCCTCACCCTCACCACCCCCGGCGGCGGGCAGCGCCTCGGTGGCCGGGCCAAGGGGCTGGCCGACTGGGAATCCATCGAGCTGAAGCGCCCCGACGGCGGCACGGTGACCGTCACGGGCGTACCCGCAGTGCACGGCCCCGGTACGCGCGAGGAGGTCGAGCCGATCACCGGCCAGGTCGTGGGCTTCGTCCTGACCGGCGACGACCTGCCCACCGTCTACGTCAGCGGGGACAACGCCTCGCTGCGGGCCGTCGAGGCGATAGCCGAGCGGTTCGGGCCGGTGGACACCGCCGTCCTCTTCGCGGGAGCCCCGCGCTTCCCCGTCCTGTTCGACGGCGCGCTGCTCGTCCTGGACAGCGCGCAGGCGGCCGAGGCCGCCCGGATCCTGGGTGCCCGCCGCGTCGTACCCGTGCACTGCGACAGCTGGGCCCACTTCACCGAGGGCCGCGCCGACCTCGAAGCCGCCTTCGCCGCGGCCGGGTTGACCGACCGACTGGACACGGACTGGGCGCGGCAGGCCTGATGCGCGTACCGACGACCGAAGCGCGGTCGTCGGTCCCCGGTCGGCTCCTCACCGTCCCGCGTCCGTACCGGACGCGGCGGTGAGGAGCCGCGGGCGCGTCAGGCCGGATGCTCGGCGCGCGGGGCGTGCGTGCTCAGCGCGCGGAACTCGGTCGGGCTGATGCCGTACGCCTCGCGGAAGGAGCGGCTGAACACCACCGGTCCGCTGAAGCCCCAGCGGGCGGCGATGGCGCCGACGTGCCGGGTGCGCAGTCCCGGGTCGGCGAGGTCGGCGCGGCACCGTTCGAGTCGGCGACGGCGTATGCGGGCGTGGACGCTCTCCTCCTGGCCGTGGAAGAGCTGGTGGAGCGTGCGCACGGAGACGTGGTGGTGGGCGGCGATCGCCGCGGGGTCGAGCTCCGGGTCGCCGAGGTTGTGCTCGATGAACGCGTGGATCCGCTGCACCAGCGCCTGCGTGCGGACCTCGGCGGGCAACCGGTCCTCGGTGTCCAGCTGTTGGGCCAGGCACGCCGCCACGAGGTCGACGGCGACCGAACTCAGGCGCCGCAGTTCCTCCGGAGCGCATTCGGCGCCGTGGTCCTCGAGCGAGGTCATGAAGGACGCCAGGATCGCCGCCAGGCCCCGGTCGCCCGGTATGCGCCGGGCCAGCACCTGGTCCAGGCTCTGGGTGCGCAGCGGCAGGACCTTCCGGGGCAGCATCAGGATCGTCGCCCGGACCTGACCGCCCCCGGCCGGCATCTGGTTGTCGGACGGCCGGGAAGTGTCCCAGAGCATGAGGTCACCGGCTCCGATGGCGCACTCGCTGCGGTGCTGCGACAGCGAGGTGGCCCCCCTGCGCAGGAGGGCCAGTTGGTACTCCTCCGGGTCACCGCGCCGGATCATCGCGGCCGTGCGCCGCGAACGCAGGGGCGCCAGGCTGAACTTCGACGCACGGATGTCCCCCAGGTCGAGCACGGCCGCCTCCCCCTGGAAGTCCGCGGGCCGCTCACAGCTGAGGGCGGCGGGCATCACCTCGCTCGACACGACGTCGGAGTACCAGGCGAACCGATCTCCCGCCGGAACATCGCCCGTTGACACCACTGACCACATCCGGTGCTCCCTGTTGGATCTCTTTGTCAGGACCAGGATGCAGCCAAAGAACCGCTGCTGACGCATGCCGACCCCCGCGTGCCGCGCACCCACCGGGGGCGGCGGCGCATCGGGGGCGGGGGACAGCCCCCGGTCGAACCCGGAGGAGGCCACCAGCGCGGCCCGCCCCGGGCCCGAGCCATGATCGTTTCACCCCCTCAGGGGGACGGGAACGAGCCGAGGAGTTCAGCATGACCACGCACCACCGGGCGATCGGCCGACGGAGGCTGCTCGCCGTGACGGCCGGGGTCGCCGCCACGACCCTCCTGGCGCCCACGGCCTCGGCCGCGACCCCCGCACCCGGCCCGCCGGACCCCGCGGGCGCGAGGGAGCGACAGGCGGCCGCGCTCCGCGCGCTGGAGCACGGCGCGCACCCGCTGCGCTCGACGGAACCGGGCGGCGACACCGTCGACCTGCGGGCGCTGGACGCCATGATCGGCGGCGCCGAGGTGGTCGGACTGGGCGAAGCGACCCACGGATCGCACGAGTTCTTCGCCATGAAGCAGCGCGTCTTTCGCCACCTGGTCGAGGAGAAGGGCTTCACCGCCTTCGCCCTGGAGATGAGCTGGACCGCCGGTCTGCGCATCGACGAGTACGTCCGGGGCGGCCCCGGCGACGCCCGGCGCACGGCCGCGGAGGCCTTGGCCGGATCTCCCTGGGAGCGCGAGGAGTTCGTCGACCTCATCGCCTGGATGCGGCGGTACAACGACCGCCACCCCGGCCGCACGGTCCGTTTCATGGGCAATGACATCGGGGCTCCGCGGCTCGGCGACGCCGTCTTCGACCGGGTCCTCGCGTACGTCCGCTCCCACCGCCCGCAGGACGTCGCCCGCCTCGAGGCGCTGTACGCGGGCCTGCGCCCCCTGGACGACGTCTTCGCGTACCTCGGCAGGCCCGTCGCCGAACGGCGGCTCGCCGCCACCACCGCCCAGCAGGCGTTCGACCTGGTCACCGCGGGCGAGGGGGCCGGGGGCGAGGCCTACGCCTGGGCCGAGCAGCACGCCCGGAGCATCGCCCAGACCTTCGCGTTCGCCTCGCTCGACCTGTCCGACCCGGCCTCCGTCTCCGCCGCGGAGCACTTCCGTGACCGGGTCATGGCCGACAACACCGCCTGGTGGCACCGCCGCACCGGCGACAAGATGCTGCTCTCGGCGCACAACGGCCACGTGGGCTACCTGGCCAGCGACCCGGTGACGTACCCCACGACCCAGGGCGCCTTCCTGCGCGGGGCCCTCGGCCGGGACTACGTCGCCGTCGGCTTCACCTTCGGGCGCGGCTCGTTCCTCACCGCGACCACCCTCGGCAGCCCCTGGCGCGAGGTCACCGTCCCGGCGGCCACGCCCGACATGCAGGAGCACACCCTCGGCCGGGTGCGCTACCGCGACTACTACCTCGACCTGCGCACCCTGTCCGCCGCGGGCCGCGGTTGGCTGAGCACCCCGCGCCCCACCTACGAGGCCGGTTCGTCCTTCACGAAGGACCCGCTGCCCACCCTCGCCCTCACCGGGACGTACGACGTCCTCATCCACCTCGACCGGGTCCGTTCGGCCACCGACCTCTAGCCGTCTCCCGCGGATCCCGCCCGGCGTCGCGCGCCGGGCGGGCTTGCGGAACAGGGCAGGGGTCAGCGCAGGTGCCGGGCGAAGAAGCGGGCCCCGGGGTCGAGTTCGAACTGCGGGACACCGGTGTGGCCGCCCATGTTGGCGTGCAGCGTCTTCTCCCGGGACCCGAAGGCGTCGAAGAGGTCCAGGGCCGCCTGGCGGTCGTTGCCCTCGTCGTCCCACTGGAGCAGGACGTGCAGCGGAATGGTGACCCGCCGGGCCTCCTCGAACATGCGGGCGGGAATCAGGCTCCCGGCGAAGAATCCGGCGGCCACGATGCGCGGCTCGACGGCCGCGAGCCGGACGCCGATGGAGATGACTCCGCCCTCGTACCCGACCGGACCGCCGATCTCGGGAAGCAGCAGCAGCGCGTCCAGCGCGGCCCGCCACTCCGGCACCGACTTCTCCACCAGCGGGAGGATGAGGGCGTCGATGATCTCGCCCCCGACCGGCCCGCCGGCCGTCATGGCCCGGCGCAGGTCGGCCCGGGCCCGCTCGGCGACGTCCCAACGGGGCCGGTCGCCGCTGCCGGGGAGTTCGATGGTGGCCGCGGCGAAACCGTACCGCGTCGCGTAGTACCGGGCCCGGCCCACCAGCCGGGGGTACATCCTGCCCAGTCCGAGCGGGGGGTGGCCGATCAGGATCAGCGGCGCCGGTGCGGAGGCGGGCGAGGGGGCGGGCGTCCAGAGGATGCCGGGGATGTCGTCGAGGGTGAACCCGCGTTCGAGAACGCCGTCGTCGAGGAGCTGTTCAGAGGTGAACCGCATGGTCGTGCCTTTCGGGAATGCGCGTGGACGGCGCTCCCGGACGACCTATCGCCCGACCATGACCCCGCGAGGGAGCGCCCATGTCGTCACTGGTTCCACGGGTACCACCTCCTCGTCCATCGGCACGGTCCCCGGAAAGGTAACAGCACCCGCGGCGCGCTCCAACCCATTTTCCCGGGGCGGCCGCGCGGGTGGCGTGGCGATGAGTTTTTCCGGCCCGGACGGTCTTACCTGTGATGACGACACAGGAGGAACGCATGGCGCAGTTGCTGAGGGTCCAGAACTTCAACGTGTCCCGGGACGGGATCGGTGCCGGAGAGGACCAGACCCTGGAGCGGCCGTTCGGGCACGTGGACCCCGGGCGGTTGTTCGCCTGGGCCGGTGCCACGGCGAGCTGGCCCATGCGCACCGATCCCGGGGGCAGCAGGGGCCTGGACGACTACTTCACGCGGGACTACGCCCGCGACATCGGTGCGGAGATCATGGGCCGCAACAAGTTCGGCCCCCAGCGCGGACCCTGGCTCGACCACGACTGGCAGGGCTGGTGGGGTCAGGAGCCGCCCTTCCGCACCCCCGTGTTCGTGATGACCCACCACGCACGCCCCTCCTTCACCCTGTCCGACACCACGTTCCACTTCGTCGACGGCGAGCCCGCCGCCGTCCTGGAACGGGCCCGGGAGGCCGCGGGCGGCAAGGACGTCCGGCTCGGCGGCGGGGCGAGCACCATCCGCCAGTTCCTGGACGCCGACCTCGTCGACACCCTGCACGTGGTGGTCTCCCCGGTGGAACTCGGGACCGGCGTACGGCTGTGGGGGTCCCCCGACGAGCTGCTCGACCGCTTCCACCTGGAGGTGGTCCCCAGCCCGAGCGGAGTGAGCCACCACCTGTTCTGGCGCAAGTAGTCGGCCGCGCCGGGGCGTTGCCGTTGGCCGGTCTGTGGTCTGGACCAATTCATCGGGCCGGTCGCAGACTGGCCCGATGAACCCGTTACCGACCACCTTGGGCACGCCCCGGACCGGCGAGCTGCCGCTGCACCGGCTGGAGGTCCCGCTGCCGCACCTCCTGCCCTTCGCCATCGGATCGTTCGACTCCATCGGGCCCCTCTCCCGCGCGAACTTCCCGCACCGGCACGCGTTCTACGAGATCGTGCACGTCACCGGCGGCACCGGCGCGCACGTCCTCGACCTCGTCCACCGGCCCCTGGAGCCGCCGCACCTGTGCGTGATCACGCCCGGCCAGGTCCACCACTGGGAGGCCGCCGAGGGACTCACCGGCCACGTCATGCTGTTCAACGAGGACTTCCTCCTCTCCCACCCCGACGACGCCACCGCGCTGGACCAGCTGGCCGACCGGCCCTGGCTGCGGCTGCGGGACCGCCAGGACGGGATCGCCGACCTGCTCGCGGAGATGGAGCGCGAGTACCGGACCCTGCGCGAGGGGTACGCCGGGGTGCTGCGCGCCTACCTCCACATCCTGATCGTCCGGGCCCTGCGCAACAGCGAGCCGGGCCGGGAGCGGGGGCCCGCGGCAGCCGGCCGGGCCGTCGACCTCGCCGCCGCCTTCACCCGCCTGATCGCCGCCAAGGGCGGGGCGGAGTCCTCCGTGGCTTCCTGCGCGAAGGAGCTGGGGGTGTCGGCCGGCCATCTGCACACGCTGGTCAAAGCGGCCACCGGCCAGACACCGGGCCGGTTGATCCGCCGCCGACAGACGCTGGAGGCCAAGCGGCTGCTCGCCCGCACCGACCTCACGGTCAGGCAGGTGGCACGGGACACGGGCTTCGCCGACCCCGCGTACTTCTGCCGGTTCTTCCGGCGGGAGACCGGCCTGAGCCCGGGGGACTACCGGGCGGCCTTCGACCGGGGGAGCGGGCCGACGGGCGGAGGAATTCACCACGATCCCCGGATCCCGTCCATCGCTGCCGCCGCGACGGGAACCGTAGGTTGACGCCGACGGGGCCGGGCGCCGACCGGGTGCGTGTCCCCAGGGCCCGGGCCGCGCCCCACCGCAGCCCGGCGTCCGGCCCCGCACCCGTCGTCGCGCCGCCCGTCCCTACGCCCCACGCGTGTGAAGGAGCCGACCCATGCCCGTCCCCGGAGAACAGGACACCGCCGATCCGTCCCGGTCCGCACCACCGGAGGGACCCGTCCCCGCCCCCGCCGGCAGCCCGAGCCGGTTGACCCGCAAGAACTTCCTCAAGGCCGCCGCCCTCGCCACCACCCCGCTGCTCATCGGTGGCGGCGTGGCCCTGGCCCGGGACCAGGCAGGAGCCGCGGCCGCACTCGAACTGACCCCGACCTGCGACGACGGCGACCACCCCACCGTCCCCCAGACCGAAGGCCCCTACTTCAAGCCGAACTCCCCGCTGCGCACCTCCCTGGTCACCGCCTCCACCCCCGGCACCCGGCTCACCGTGAGCGGCTACGTCTTCGGCCGGGCCTGCCGGCCGATCGAGGGCGTCCTGCTCGACTTCTGGCAGGCGGACGTGAACGGCGCCTACGACAACACCGGGTTCGCGTTCCGCGGTCACCAGTTCAGCGACGCCCAGGGCGCGTTCCGGCTGGCCACCATCGTGCCGGGGCTGTACCCGGGGCGCACCCGGCACATCCACGTCAAGGTCCAGGCCCCGGGGCGGCCGGTGTTGACCACCCAGCTGTACTTCCCGGGGGAGCCGCGCAACTCCACGGACTCGATCTTCGACGCCCGGCTCCTGATGAACGTGCGCCAGGCCGGACCGGGCAAGGAGGGCACCTTCGACTTCGTCCTGGACGTGGCGCAGACACCCTCTCCCTCACCCTCGCCCACGCCCACCGGGACCCCGCCCGGCCCGAGCAACCCGCCCTCCGGCACCTGGGCGGCGGGGACCACCTACCGGGCCGGTGACCGGGTCACCTACGGCTCGGCGGCGTACACCTGCGTCCAGGGGCACACCGCCGTGTCCGGTTGGGAGCCGCCGAACGTCCCGGCCCTGTGGCGCCGCGACTGACCGGAGCGCTCCCGAGCCGCGCGCCCCGAGCGATCAGCGCAGTCCGGCGAAGAGGTCGGTCTCGGGCACGGGGGCGCCGGTGGGGTCCTGAACGCGCAGGAAGGTCTCGACGCCCATCAACTCGGCGAACCTCTCCTTGCCCATCCTGAGGAAGAAGATGTTCTCGCCCTGGCTGGCGTGCGCGGCCAGGGCATCGAACTTCTGGCCGCTGTAGGCGGTGGTGTCCACCCAGGTGGTGATCTCGTCGTCGGGGAGGCCGATCTCGGCCAGCGCGGCGGTCTCGGCGGGGTCCGGCGCCGGCCTGTCCCCGTGGAGCTCGCGCATGATCTCGCCGAACCGCCGCATCCCCGAGCGGGGCATCGTCGTCCAGTAGACCTTCGGGTTCAGGTCGGTGAGCTCCAACGCCGCCATCGTGATGCGGTGGGCCTGGATGTGGTCGGGGTGTCCGTAGAAGCCGTTCTCGTCGTAGGTGACGACCACGTCGGGCCGGTAGTGCCGCATGAGGTCGGCGAGCCGGGCGGCGCCCTGCTCCACCGGCGTCCGCCAGAAGGAACCGGGGGCGTCGTTGCTCGACCACCCCATCATCCCGGAGTCGGCGTAGTCCAGCGTCTCCAGGTCGCTGATCCGCAGGACCTCGCAGCTCGCTTCGAGTTCCTTGCGGCGCAGCGCGGCGACGGCGGCCGGATCGTGCTGGGCGTCCCCGGGCTTGGCCCCGTCGATCCCGTCTCCGCAACCGCCGTCGGTACACGTCACGAGGACCGTGCGGATGCCCTCCGCCGCATAGCGCGCGAGGACCCCTCCCGTTCCGGTGGCCTCGTCGTCGGGGTGGGCGTGCACTGCCATGAGGGTCAAGGGCCGGTCGGTCATGGGGAAGTCCTCCTGCGGAAAAACGTCGTGGTCCCCACATGGTGGCCCAACCCGGTCGCGGGGCGGACACGCGGGGTGGCGGCGGGGTCGCGGAAGCGGGGGTCGAGACTCCTTCTAGGCGGGGCTGCCAGATTGACGCTCCGACCCACACCGCTCCCCACAGAGGAGAAACCGATGCCCACGCTCGCCCCCGAACTCGATGCCGACCTCGCCGCGCCGCTGACCGACCCGACGGACGACCTCTTCGACATCGACGTGCGGATCGAGGTCGACACCACGCGACCCGAGGCCGGTTTCACCAGCATCAGCTGCAGCTCCTGCCTCCAGAGCATGTGTTGGTGCTGAGGTAGGCGGCCGGCGGCCCCGGGCCGCCGGCCCCTCGCCCGTCCCCTCCGCCCCACCCGCTCGTCCGACTCGCCGCCAACGTCAGGGGACCGGTCCCGATGCCGCCGAAGGCCGCGCACCGCCCGTACTTCCGCGCCCTACCCGTCGCCCTGCTGCGGGCACCGGCACGCGGCGCCCTCGAAGGACCCGCCCGTACGTCCCCCGACGGCGCGCCCGGCAGCCGCTCGGCCTGCGAGGAGCTGCTGCGCACGGCGGCGGCCGACGCCCCGTTCATGGAGGCCCTGCACGTCGCCAGCGCCTCGCTGGCCCGGCTCGTCGAATCGAGCACCGAGCCCGGGGGACTGGCCTCGCGCACCGACGGCCAGCTGCGCCGGGCCGCGCTGTCCGTGGTCCGCTACGAAGCCAGGACGCGCTCCCGCTGCACCCCCTTCGGGCTGTTCGCCGGGGTCGCCCCCGTCCGCATCGCCAGCTCGGCGAAAGTGTCCTGGCCGGAGCCCGCGTACAGTCGCACCCGGGTGGATCTGGACTGGCTCTCCCGACTGATCCGCCAACTGGAGCTGGACGGCGCGCTCCTGCCGCACCTCACCGTGCACGCCCACACCGGGGTGTTCCCGCGCGGCGGCCGACTCGTTATGGCCACGCCCTCCAACCCCGGCACCGGCGCCGGCGACGCCGCCCGCAGCGAGGTGTCCGTGCGGGTCACCCCCGTGGTCGTCGCCGCCCTCGAACTGGCCTCGTCCCCGGACGGCATCCGCGCGGGCGAGGCGATCGCCGCGCTCGAAGGACGCTTCCCCACGGCCCGGGCCGGGGCCGTCGCCGGACTCCTCGCCACACTGGTCCGGCAGGAATTCCTGGTCACGGGCCTGCGGCCGGTGCTCGACGGCAGCGACCCGCTGACCCAGCTCATCGCCGTGCTCGCCGCCGCCCAGGAGTCGGCCGGCGCGCCGCTCCCGGTCCTGAGCGGGCTACGGGAAGCGGCCGCCGCCCGGGACCGGGTCGACGCGGCCGCCCCCGGCGGGCGCCGCGCGGCGCTCGCCGACCTCGAAGCCGCACTGCGCGGGCTCGGCGGGGCGCGGGAGGACGACCGGCTCGTCCACGTGGACCTGGCCCTCGGCGCCGACGTGCGGTTGCCGCGGTCCGTGGCCGACGAGGCCGCCCGCGCGGTGGACGTCCTGTGGCGGCTGTCCCCGCCGGGCCCCGGCATGCCCGCGTTCCGCTCGTACCACCGCGACTTCATCGAGCGCTACGGCACCGACCGGATCGTCCCGGTCCTCGAACTGCTCGACGACACGGTGGGAATGGGCGCGCCCGCGGGCTACGAGTGGCCCGCCTCCGCGCGCACCGAGGAGCCGCACACCGCGCCGGAGCGCGCCCGCGACCTGCTGCTCGGCCGACTGGCCGCGGCGGCCGTGCGCGCCGGTGACCCCGAGGTGCTCCTGGACGACGACCTCGTGGCGCGGCTCGTGCGCGGCGCGCCGGATCCCGCACGGCTGCCGAGGTCCTGCGAGATGTTCTGCACACTGGTCGCGGACTCCGAAGAGGCCCTCGACCGCGGGGACTTCCTGCTCGTCGCCGGGCCGGGCCCCGCGCCCGCCGAGGCCGGGGCGACGTTCGGCCGGTTCGCGGGGCTCACCGGCGGCGTCACCGAGGAACTGGCCGCCGCCGTGCACCGGGACGTACCCGGCGCGGCCCACCTCACCGTCGCGTTCCAACCGCGCACCGCGCGGGCGCTCAACATCGCGAACAGTCCGCGCACCGCCGAACGGCAAGTGGCCGTCGGGCTACCGCCGAACCCGCGCGCGCGGGCCGTACGGCTCGACGAGATCGGCGTCGCCGGGAACGCCGACCACCTCTACCCGGTCCACCTGCCCACCGGCACGAGGCTGCTCCCGCACACCTCGCACGCCCTCGACCTGCGCGGCCAGGCGCCCAACGCCGCCCGGTTCCTGCTGGAACTCGGCCGGGACGGCACCCGCATGTGCACCCCCTGGGACTGGGGCCCGGTCAGGACCGCCCCCTTCATGCCGCGCGTCCGCTACGGTCGCACGGTCCTCTTCGCCGCGACCTGGCGCCTGGACGAACTGGCCGAGCACACGGCCGACGGACCGGCCGCGTGGTCCGCCGCCGTGGCCCGGTGGCGCGCGCAATGGGGCGTCCCGCGGCGCATCGTCCTCAGCAGGCTCGACCACCGGCTGCGCCTCGATCTGTCCGACGCCTGGCACCGGGAGGTGCTCCGGGACGCGCTCGCCAAGGACGGCGACCTCCTCGCCACGGAGGTCCCCGGCGGCGGGGAACGCGTCGACGGCTGGCTCCGCGACCCGAGCGGCGCGTCCCGGCCGGCCGAACTGGCGCTCGCCTTCACCGCCGCCGACGAACCGGCGGCGCCGCGCGCGTCCCGGCCCGCCGGTCCGGCGCGGAGCGCGGGAGCGCGGTCGTCCGAGGTGGGCGGCGAATGGCTCTACGCCAAGCTCTACCTCCCCGAACGGCACGTCCCCGCCTTCCTCCTCGAACGGCTCACCCCCTTCCTGGCCGGTCTGCCCGCCGCGTGCGGGGAGCTCGTGGACCGGTGGTTCTTCATCCGCTACCGGGACCAGGAGGACCACCTCCGGCTGCGCTTCCACGGCCCCGCCGGGCCGCTGTGGGAACGGCTGGTGCCCGCCCTGCGCGCGGCGGTCCGGGAGTGGACCGCCGCAGGCCTGATCGGGCGGTGCGTCCTCGACGCCTACGAGCCCGAGTGGGAGCGCTACGGCGGACCGGGGGCCCAGGCGGCCGCCGAACGCTTCTTCGCCGCCGACAGCCGCGTGGCCCTGGCCCTGCCGCGCGCGGCCCGCGCCCAGGCGGCCGGAGGGCCCCGGTGGACCCCGCAGACCCTCGCCGCGATGTCGACGGCCTCGATCGCCCAGGCCTTCGGCCCCGCGCCCGACGCCGCCCCCCACCACGCCCCCGGCCTGCCGGAACGGTACGGGCCCCAGGAGCCCGGGGCCGCCTGGCTCGCCGCCGACACGGCGGGCCACGACCTCCCGCAGGGGTTCCGGGCCGACCGGGCATCGTGGCTGCGCCTGGTCGACCCGGTCGGCGGGTGGCCCGCGCTCGGGGCAGACCCGGCCGGGCGGGAGGTGCTCGCCGCGCTGAGCGACCAGGCCGCCCGGCTGCGCGAGTACCGGGAGGTCCTCGACGCCCTCGCCGACACCGGCGAGACCTGGTCGCCGCTGCCCCGCGTGCTCGCCGGCCTCCTGCACATGACCTGCAACCGCCTGCTCGGCCCCGACCGGGACGCCGAGCGGCGGGCCCACGCCGCCGCCCGCTCCTGCCTGACGGGCAACGCCGACCGAAGGAGGCACCAGCGGTGACCACGGCCACCACCCTGATCGAGTCGACCGTCGAACGGGTGGCGGACGCGCTCGCCGACCCCGACGCGTTCGTCCGGCACCGCGGCGAGCGCGGCGACCCGGTCTCGCTCGAAGGGAACGCCGGAGCGGCGCTGTTCCTCGCGGAGCTCGCCGGTCGCGACCCGGGCCGCCTGCCGGCCGCCCACGCCCAGCTCTCGGTGGCCGCCCGCGCCCTGAACGGGACCGCCTCCGCGGGGCTCTACCACGGCCCCGCCGCGGTACTGGCGGCCGCGCAGGCCTGTGCGCGCCGCGGTGGGCACTACCCCCGGCTGCGCCACCGGTTGACCGAGCACCTGGCGGGGGGGGGGGGGGGGGGCGGGGCGCCGCCCCCCCCCCCCCCCGGGGGGGGGGGGGGGGGGGTGGGCGGGGGGT
>NZ_JBHWLC010000058.1:0-18751 GCF_042730635.1 Streptomyces sp. NPDC059917 | reverse complement strand
GGCCCCCCCCCGGGGCCACCACCCCCCGGGCGGCGGGGGGCGCGCCCGCCACCCCCCCCGCCCCGCCCCGCACGGGGGTGGACTGGACGACGTACGACGTGATCTCCGGCGCCGCCGGCACCGGGCGGCTGCTGCTCGGCGCCGTGGTCGAAGGGGACGCCGGGGAGCGGGCCGCGGCCGAACCGGCCCTGCGCGCCACCCTCACCCAACTCGGCGCCCTGTCCCGGCCGGTGACGGTCGACGGCCACCGGGTCCCCGGCTGGTGGGTGCCCGGCCCGCTCCAGGCCACCCCCGCGGACCGGGAGCTGTTCCCCCGCGGGGACTTCACCCTCGGTCTCGCCCACGGCATCGCGGGCCCGTTGGCACTGCTCGTCCGCTGCGCCGAAGCGGGGGTCACGGTGGACGGGCAGCTCGACGCCGTCCGGGACATGGGCCGCTGGCTCGCGGACCGGGCCGACCGCGACGCGGCCGGACCCTACTGGGAGCCCCGGCTGGCCTTCGACGACGAGGTCGTACGGGGCGCCGGCGGCAGCACGCCCCCCTCCGCGCACGCCGCCGCGGCCTCGGGCGGGGCATGGTGCTACGGAGCGGTGGGCATCGCGAACGCGCTCGCCGGGGCCGCCCGGCTCACCGGCGAGAGCGACTGGCACCGGCTCGCCCTCGACGCCGCCCGCGCGCTGCTGCGCCGTCCCGGCACCGGGGCCCACCTCAAGGGCCCCACGCTCTGCCACGGCCGGGCCGGGTTCCTCCAGGGCCTGTGGCGGCTGGGGCGGCTCACCGGGGACCGGGAGATGCTCGATCGGAGCGCACCGCGGGCCGAGGAGCTGGCCGCCCTGGCGGAACCGGACGCGCCCTTCGGCTTCCGTCACCTGTCGCCCGTACGGTCCGACCGGGGCTGGGACCGCGCGCAGCCGCTGCGCGCCGTGGACAACGGAGGGCTCCTGGAAGGGGCGGCCGGGGTCGCGGCGACGCTCCTGTCGATGCTGCCCGGGGACAGCGCGGGAGCCGAGGACGGCCCGCACTGGGATCGGGTGCTGCTGCTGTCCTGACGAGCACGCCCGACCGCCCTCGCCCCACCCCGCCCCCCTCACCCCGCCCGGACCGCACGAGGAGACCCACCATGAGTTCTGGCACCGCCACGGCACGCGACCTCGTCCCGCTGCCCCGGGGACAGGTCCTGATGGTGGGCACGGGCGCCTTCGACGTGGTGAAGATGCCCACCTGGGCCATGTGGCTGAGGGTGACCTGCGGCTGGTCGGTGCGGGTCTGCCTGACGGCGTCCGCCGATCTCCTGGTCTCCCGCCGGGCCGTGGCGGCCGCAGCCCAGGCACCGGTCAGCGGGCCCGCATGGGACACCGAGCAGGGCCGGGTGCCGCACCAGGAGCTGGCGGAATGGGCCGACCTGGTCCTGGTGCTGCCGGCCACCGTCAACTTCATCGGGAAGTGCGCGGCGGGCATCGCCGACGACCTCGCGCTGACCACGGTCATGAACACCCCGGCTCCCGTGGTCATCGGCCCGTCGATCCCGGCCACCGCACTGCGCCGCCCGGCCGTCCGACGGAACCTGCGCACGCTGGAGGAGGACGGCTTCCACGTGGTGCCCCCCGGCGCGGGCACCTCCGTACACGAGGGCAGGGCCACCGACGGGTGGGGGAGCGAGCTGGGGTCCGCGCTGGAGTGCGCGGCGAAGGCGTTCGCCGAGGTCCGAGGAGCCTGACGCGAGCCGCCGCGCACGACGCGACAACCCGGTCCCGACGGACCATTGTCGTCGCGTCACCGCGCGAGTACGGTGCGTCGCGGAGCTGGTGCCGGGGGGCGTCCGCCGCCCGGACGCCCGAGGGGGAGGCATCCGTGTACGTACAGATCGGCACGACCAAGTACCCGCCCGCCGACATCGCCATCCGGCGCAAGGCGCTCGACCAACTCGGCGACGGGCTCGGCGAGGGGGGCCACGCCGCCTCGCTGGCCTTCCTCTTCGGGGTTCCGGGCAGCGCCTGGACCTTCCCGAACGAGAACGCCTTCCTGCGGGCGCTCAACATCTTCGAGGCGGCGCCCGTCGAGCAGCGCACCCCGCAGACCCTGCCCAACATGCTGACCGTCGCCCGCCGCCCGGCGAGCGTGACCCTGCCCGGCGGGACCGTCACCCTGCTCGGCACCCGGTACGCGAGTGCGGCCGCCCTCGCCCTGGCGCCGCCCGTCACCGACCTCCTCGCCCTCACCGCGACCATCCGCGGCGCGGGCCTGCTGGCCCTGGCGAGCGATCCGCTCAACGGCTACGCCTTCCCGACCTGGGCGGCCGCGACCACCGCCCTCGGCACCTGGAACGGTCAGGGCGCGGTCCCGCCCGCGGTGCTGGCCTTCCGGGTCCCCGTGCGTCCCCCGTCGGTGCTCGTGCGCTACGACCCGTCGAGCGTGGTGACGGGCGCGCAGGACATCGTCGACCACGAGCGGCGCTACACCTACGCGTGGGGCACCTGCGGGATGACGGGCGAGCACATGACGGGCCGCCTCTTCGACCTCGGCGGGGACATCCAGCGCGAGGCCGAGACCACCTTCGGACAGGGGCAGGGGGCCGCCCTGCGCCAGCTCCTCCTGACCCCCGTGACGGTGCGGACCGTCTACGAGATCTTCAATCCGATGCTGCACCACTTCCTCATCGAGAAGCGCCCCTCCGACCAGGGCGCCGTCCTCCAACAGGGCTACATCGGCGCCTACACGGCCCCCTGGTGGGCGGGCCTCACCACGGAGGGGATGAGCCTGCGCAAGCCCGACGCCCAGGAGAGCCTGGCCGCGATGCGCACCTACTGGGGCGGCGGGCGCACCATCGACCTCGGGACGCTCGGCACCCGACTGGGGGCCTTCCTCGCCGAGCCCAGGATCAGCACGGTCGGCAGCGCCACCGCCTGGCGCCAGCTGCCGTTCCTGCCGTCGGTGGAGCTGACGCCGATGAACGACCCGGCGGCGTGGGTGGTGCGCACCTGGTCGGTGGCCGATCCGCAGACCGTCTTCGACACCGTCGAGAACCGCCTGAACGGGGGCTACCCGCAGGAGTGGGTGACCCACACCGTGCTGCGGGAAGCGGCGGAGTACCAGGGCCGGATCGCCGTGGTCCGCGCCTCGCTGCGCACGTGACGGGGCGCCGACACCGGTACCGGCACCCCGCGCGTCACGCGGTGTCGGCGTCGGTGTCGGCCTCCGCGGTCATGCGGGCCACGTGGAGCGCGAGGTAGGAGACCTCGTCCTCGCTCAGCTGCTGCCCCAGGCGCAGCTCGACGATCGTCGCCAGCTGCTGCGCGGTGTGGGTCGCGTCCGGGTAGTGCTGGCGGATGCCCTTGCCGATCGTGGACTCGTGCCCCTTCAGCTGGCGGTGCTGCTGGACGCGTACGAAGAGGTAGCGCACGTGGGTGATGAACCGCGCCGCGCTCATCGACTCCTGGGGGACCTCCAGCCCGTACCGCTCCCGTACGACGGCGAGCATCTGCTGGATGACCCCGGTCATCGTGTACGTGAAGGACAGGTCGCCCGAGGCGAAACCGGCGTTGACCAGGTGCAACGTGAGGGCGGTCGCCTCCGAGGGGGCCAGCTGGGGGTCCACGCGCTCGTTGATGGCCGCCAGCAGGCGCCGCGCCTGGGCGTACTCGGCGGCGTACAGGGTCTGGGCCTCGGCCTGCAACGGGTACTCGACGACGATGCCCCGCGCGGCCCGGTCCAGGGCGCCGGCGACGTGGTCGGCGACGGCGATCGCGAGGGTGGGGCGGGTGGACTCGCGCCCCTCGATGCCGACCTCGCTGAGGGCGATCACGACGGCCCGCAGGACCTCCTCGCCGATGAGCGTGAGCACCTCGGCCAGATGGTCCGGATCACGGCCGTCGGCCGGTACGAAGACGCGCACGATCAGCGCCGGGTCGACGACCTGGCCCTGGCGGCAGTTGAAGCCGATGCCGCGCCCGGTGAGGATGACCTCCTGGCCCTGCTCGTCGCGTGCCAGGACCACGTTGTTGTTGAGGACACGCAGCGCCTTCACCGCCTGCTCGCCTTCCTGTCCCGAGTTCGATGTCTGCCCATGATCTCGCACTGTCCGACGGCTCCGCCCCATCCGGCCCTGATCCGGCCCGGCCGCACCCGGCTCTGCCCGGCCCCGAACGGGCCGGGCAGGAGCGGATCGGGCAGGAGCGGAGCGGGTGGATCAGTGCCGTACGGTCACCACGGGGGCGCCGGCGGCGACGTCCTCGCCGGTGTGCGGCTCGACCGAGGCGAGCTCCGCGGTGTTGGTGACCGTCATCAGCGTGACGGTCGGGTGCCCGGCGGCGCGCACCGCGTCGAGGTCGACCTCGACGAGGAGGTCGCCCGCGGACACCTGCCGGCCGGACTCGACGCGGACGTCGAAGCCCTCCCCGTTCATCTGCACCGTGTCGATGCCGACGTGGACCAGCACCTCGATGCCGTCCGCGGTGCGGATGCCGAAGGCGTGGCCGGTCTTCACGACCGTGACCAGCTCGCCGTCGACCGGGGCGACGACCCGGCCGTCGGTCGGCTCGATGCCCACGCCCTCGCCGAGCGCACGGGAGGCGAAGACCGGGTCCCCGACCTCGTCGAGACCGACCACGCGGCCCGCGACCGGCGCCGCGAGTTCGACGCCCTTGCCCGCGGCGGGGACGGCGGCCGTACCGGCACCGCCCGAGGCCGCGGGGGCGGCGGTGGAGGTGGCGCCGACGGAGGCCGCGCCGACGGTGACGAGCTCGCGGTCGTCCGCCGTCTCGGCCCCACCACGGGCGGCGGCCTCGGCGACGTCGCGCTCGGCGTTGGCCAGGGCGCGCTCCTGCGGGGTGCGGAAGTCGGAGAAGTACACGAGCGCCATCGAGACGAAGAAGGAGGCCGTGATCGCGATGGTGTAGGTGCCCATCGGGTCGAAGACCGGGATGGTCAGCAGGGAGGTGAAGGCGAAGGCCTTCGTGTCCACGCCGCCCAGGACGCCCACGATCACACCGCCGACGAGGCAGCCGACGAGCATGCGCGGGTAGATCCGCTTGAAGCGCAGGTGGATGCCGTAGAGCGAGGGCTCGGAGATGCCGCCGAGCAGGCCCGCGGCCAGGGCGCCGGTGGCGGTCTGGCGCATCTCCTTCTCGCGGTGGCGCAGCGAGAGCAGCAGGACACCGGCGGTCGCGCCGAAGCAGGCGAAGTTCCACGCGCCCATGGGGCCCTGGATGAAGTCGTAGCCGAGGGTGTTGATGTTCACCAGCATGAGCGCGTTCAGCGGCCAGTGCAGGCCCAGCGGCACCAGGAACGGGTACAGCAGCGGAATGATGATCGCGAAGACGATCGGGGCGTTGCCGTTCAGCCAGGACAGACCCGAGCCGAGGCCGTTACCGGCCCAGACACCCATCGGACCGATGAGGAAGGCGGTCACCGGGATCATGATCAGCATGCTGAAGAACGGTACGAAGACCAGGTGCACGGTCTCCGGGAAGAGGCGCTGCAGGCCCTTGTAGACCAGGGCGAGCACACCGACCATCAGCAGCGGTACGAAGACCTGGCCGCCGTAGTCGTTCAGCTGCATCGGCAGCCCGAAGACGTGCGCCACGCACTCCTGCGTACCGAGGGTCGCGTTCGTGGTGCAGTTGATGCCGGGGATCCCGGACTTCTCGTTCAGCATGCCGGTGAAGTTCGGGGTCATCACCGCGGCCATCACCGCGGCGCCCACCCAGGGATCGATCTTCAGCTTCTTCGCCGCGTTGTAGGCGACCATGATCGGCAGGAAGTACAGCACCGAACGCCACATGGCGTCGACGAACACCCAGGTGGCGGACTTGTCCGCGGCCCGGAAGTCCACGAGGCCCACGGCGTCGAGGACGGAGGCGATCGCGATGATCAGCGAGGAGCCCAGGAGCACGCCCATCAGCGGGCGGAACGAGTCGGAGAGGTACTCGAAGAAGTTGTCGACCCAGGCGTAGCGGCCGCGGCCCTTGGACCGGGCGGCGGCCTTGACGTCCGCGTCGGACTGCGGGCGGGCAGTGCCGCCACCGCTCATCGACGGCAGGTTCATCAGCTTCGAGTAGACGTTCGCGACGGCCCCGCCGATCACGATCTGGAAGCGGTCACCGGACTGCGCCACCGTGCCCATCACCCCGTCGAGGGCGTCGAGAGCGGCCTTGTCGACCTTCGACCCGTCATGGAGCTGGAAACGGAGCCGGGTGGCGCAGTGCGTCAGGCTCTCGACGTTCCCCGCCCCGCCGACGCCGCGAAGGATCCTCTCCGCCAGCTCACCGGGCCCTGCCGTGGGTGTGTTCATGATGCGTCCTTGCATCTCTGGGCTCTCGCCGTCCTGCCATCGGTCCGCGATCTCTCCCACCCGGGTCAGGGCAACAAAAAAGGCCCGGGTCGCGCCAAAGGCGCTACCCAGGCCTTGCCTCCCGGGGAACGGATCACCGCCGTGGCATCGCGCTGGGCGATGACGGTGACGCGCTCGGGGAGTAACAACCCTGTGATCGAGATCGATCTAACGCCACATTAACACCGACCACGGTGACCAGCGGTTCCTCGGCACGAACGACAGGGGGAGACCTGCGTCACGGCCACCTCCCCCCACCCCCTATCGTGATCGCATGGGGGAAGAGAGCACAGGGGGACGGGTCGGCGTGCCGCACGGGGACGGGGCCGCCGAGGATCGCTGCGGCCGGGAGCCGTGCCTTCCGGAGCCCTGGATGTGCGACGTCTTCCGCATCGACGGCAGCCTGCGCGACATCCGGATCCTCGACGTGACGGGCGACGAGTGGATCGCGGTCCTCGAACGGCTGCGCGTCGTGGCCGACGAGGTCGAGATCGACCACCCCTACCCCCGGCTCGATCCGACGCACCCGGAGACCACCGAGCTCTTCCGCGCGTGGGCGCACGAGCCGGAGGGCCGGGGCACGACCTTCGCCTTCCGGGCCCGCTTCGGCGACGTGTGGTTCTTCGCCCTGCCCCTCCACGAGGAGGAGATCGAGTTCTCCGTCTGGCCCGACCGGGTCGTCGACGGGGCGGGCGTGGCGGCCGTACGGCGTTTCCTGACCGAGATCGCGACGGCCGGCCGACGCCCGTCCGTACTGACCGCCGAATGCGCCACCTACGCCTCGGGGATGCCGACGCTGATGTCCCACGACCCGGCCACCGGCCTCGACTTCCACGTCTGAGGGCGCGTGCGGAGCGTGGATCGCGTGGGACGGGACCGGGATCTCCCGGTGAGGTACCTGCTGGTGCAGGAGGACGAAGCGGGCGTCGAGCAGCTCTGGGGGAGGTGCGTCGATGTCGAAGGGCTCTTCGTCGAACCGGTGCCGCTGCCGCGCGAGGTCCTCACCCTCCGCGGATTCCGCCCCGATCCGGAGGGAGCGCTGAGCGAGATCCTCGCCGCGCCCGACGCGGAGGTCGCCGACCCGCCCCGAGGGCTGGGCGACGTATGCGTGGAGGTCTGGGACGGCGAGGACCCGGTGCAGTGGTGGACCCTCGTCGACGCGGTCGTGTCGGCCCGGCGTGCCCATCGGCCCGTTCCCGTGGGTCCGGCGGATCCGGCGCGGTACGACGTCGTACTGGGCGCCGGTGTCAGGGTGGACGAGATGCTGCGCGCGCGGCTGACCGAGCCCCGCTTCGTGCTCCACGCGGCGACGGCGGGCGCGCGGAGCATCGGCGGGTGCGTCGACGTCGAGGGTTTGGCAGGGCCGCGCGAGGACCCCGCCCCCGTCCCCCTCCGGCTGATCGGCTGCGAGGCCGTGGAACCGCTGCTCCAGGGGACGCAGCGACCGCGCCGCTGGGGACGGAGCGGAGCCGACCTCCTGGTGCTGGACCGGCACGGTGCGGTGATGGCCTCCCACCCGGTGGGCCTGGGCGTCCGCGCCGTCAGCCCGTCCGGGCTCGGTGGCGCTCTGGAGGACATCACCCTCACGGACGGCGGCGACGACAGGCCGCTGCCGGCGGTCCGACCGGTCTGGGAAGCGTGGTACCAGGGCCCGCCGACCGGGCCCAACGCGTGGGCGCCCTACGACGGGCAGGGCCGGGCCGCGTGGCTGAGCCTCACCACGCGGGCCTGGCGCGTGCGCGCGTCAGGGCCGGACCGGACCGGCGGCGAGCACCACCTCGACGGCCGGTTCGTCACCGACGTCCCCGGGCTGCACTGCGCGATGGCCGAGGCCCTGATCGGTCCCGGCCGCTACTTCGGCCGGGACCGGGACACCTTCGAGGACTGCCTGTTCGGGGGATTCGGACTGGTCCCGCCCTTCACCCTGATCTGGCACGACGGCGCGATCGCACGTCGAGCCCTGGCGGACGTGACCGACGGACCGGACGGCCGGCTCTCCTACTTCGAGGAGATCCTCCAGCTCCTCGCGGCGCGCGGCGTCACGGTGGTGCTCCGATGAGCGGCACCCCGGAGTCAGCGCAGGCGGGCCAGCACGTGGGCGTCGAGGAAACCCCGTTCGGAGCGCGGGTCGTGGAGCAGTCGGGCGAACGCGTCGAGCCCGGCCCGGTCCAGCAGCTCGGCGATCCGGTACACCGGCCAGCTGTAGGCGGGCGTCACCTTGTGGTCGAAACGGACCGGATCGGGCCCGTCGGTCGCGAAGAACGAGACCATGAGCAGGCCCCCCGGCGCCAGGACGCGCACCAGCTCGGCGAGCAGCCCGGGCAGCTCCGCGGGAGGGGTGTGGATCATCGAGTAGTGGGCCAGCACACCGCCCAGCGCGCCGTCCTCGACGGGAAGGGCCTCCATCCGTGCCACGTCGAACCGCAGCGCCGGATGGGCCCGCCGGGCGTGGTCGACCATGCCCGGGGAGAGGTCGAGCCCGAAGGCGTCCAGTCCCAGGTCGTGCAGCATGGCCGTGAGATGTCCGGGCCCGCACCCGACGTCGGCCGCCCGCGGGTTCCCCGCCCCGCGCACCAACTCGGCGAAGGTGGCGATCATGTTCCGCGAGAAGGGCTGCGCCTCGAGCTTGCCCGCGAACATCGACGCGTACAGCTCGACGACCCCGTCGTAGGCCGTCCTGGTCTCCTCCTGGTGCTCCGTCACGGGAAGGCAGTCAACCATCCTCCCGTCACGGCCGCTCCCCTTCACTCGTACCGGTACTTCAGCGAGTCCGCCTCCGCCTGCTCGACGGTGGCGAGGGTCAGCCCCGGCATGCGCAGCTGGGCCAGCGTCACCTCGGCCGAGGCGGGCTGGGCGTCCGCCGCCAGCCACTCCTGCGGCTTCCACGCCGAGCCGCGCAGCAGCGACTTGGGGCAGTGGGGGTAGACCTCCTCGATCCCCACCACCAGCGCACTGGCCGGCGGCTTGCCCACGGCGGTCAGCCGCGACAGCAGCTCCGGGCGGGTGGAGACGCAGGCCCGGCCGTTCACCCTGAGCGTCGTGGTGCGTCCCGGGACGATGAACAGCAGCCCGGCCCGTCCGGTGGCGATGACGTTCTGCAGGGTGTCCAGCCGCTTGTTGCCCGTCGCGTCCGGTATCGCCACCGTCCGTGAGTCCAGGACGGCGACGAACCCGGCGGGACCGCCGCGCGGAGAGACGTCACAGTTGCCCTCGGCGTCCGCGCTGGCCACCAGGACCAGCGAGGAGCAACCGATCAACCGTGCCGTCTGCGGCGTGAGTTCGGTCATCTGCTTGCGCACGGCCGCCTCGCTCGGGAGCTCGTAGGTGCGGCGCAGCGCCTCCTGGTCGGATACGGCGTCGAGACGGAGCGCGTCGAAGGCACTGCCGGCCAGTGGTGTCGTCATGCCCGCGAGCCTAAGGGGCCGATGCGAGCGATCTCGTGCACCCCCTGATCGGGTCGGCGAACGGCCGTGCGGGGAAAAGCGCTTCCCATCCATGATCATCAAGATCAGAATGATCTCCATGACGACGACACGGGTGATCACGCAGCACGCTCTGGGCGCTTCCGACGTGCTGGAGGTCGCCGAGATCCCGCTCCGCGCCCCCGGCGCCGGCGAGGTCCTGGTCCGGGTGCGGGCCACCGGCATGAACCCCGCCGACTGGAAGGTCCGCATCGGCAAGGTGGACTTCTTCGGGCCGCCGCCCTTCGTGCTCGGTCACGAGTTCAGCGGCGTCGTGGAGGCCGTGGGGGAGGGGGTCACCCGCTTCGCGATCGGCGAAGAGGTCTACGGCTGGACCGTGCCGCCGCACGGCAGCCACGCGGACCACGTGCTGGTCACCGAGGACCGGATCGCACCCAAGCCGCGCAGCCTCGACCACGTGGGCGCCGCGGCCCTGCCGATCTCCGGCTTCACCGCCTACCAGGCCCTGGTCACCCTCGCCGATGTACAGCCCGGTCAGCGGGTGCTGATCCACGGCGCCGCCGGTGGGGTCGGCCACCTCGGCGTACAGATAGCCAAGGCGCGGGGGGCCCACGTCATCGGCACCGCCCGCGCGGCCAAGCACGCCTACCTGCGCGGACTCGGGGCCGACGAGCTGATCGACTACACGGTGGAGGACTTCTCGGCCCTCCGCGGGATCCACGCGGTGCTGGACACGATCAGCAACGACTACGGGCCCCGCTCCCTGCCCACCCTCGACGAGGGCGGCATCCTGGTCGACGTGGTCGGTGTCGGTGTGGACCGCACCGAGGTGGTGCGCCGCGCGGCCGAACTCGGCATCAGGTTCGTGGAGTTCTTCCTGGAACCGACTCCCGCCGTACTCACCTCCTTCGCCGATCTCGTCGACGCCCACGGCCTGCGCCCCACCATCGCGCAGACCTTCCCGCTCACCGAGGCCGCCAAGGCCCACGACCTCAGCGAGACCGGCCGGGTACAGGGAAAGATCGTCCTCGTCCCCTGAGCCCCCGCACCGAACCGAGCCTCCTCCCGACCGAGCCCGTGGGGTCGTGCCGTAGTGGGGCGGGCGGTTGCGGAGTCGGTGGGGCCGGATGTGGGGGGTGATCGTGACAAAGGAGGCGGTCGTTCCTCTGGGCGGCCGGGACGGCGCCGCCTACGCTGCCGTCGAAACGCTGCTCAGGCAGTCGTACGGGCGAAGCGGAGGGGTGGAGATCATGCGGGTTTCGCGAGGAGCGGTGGTGGCCGCGGTGGTGGTCCTGTCGACGATGGGGCTGGCCGGGTCGGCGGAGGCCGTCCCCGTGCGGGCCGCCCCGGCACCGGGCGCCGCGTCGGCGGACAACTGCGACTGGCTGTCGGACAACGACGTGGTGGGCGACTCCGGCCACGCGACGTCCGGCGACCGCCAGGTCACGATCTACACCGCCAAGGCCACCGACGCGTACGCCAAGGCGGCGATCGAGGGCTACGTGGCGCGGTACGACAAGGTCTGGATCGACCGGAGCACCAACCTGTTCACCATGGGCTCCAGCCCCGGGCACCCCTCGACCTCGGCGGTTCAGTCCAACGGCGGTTGGAAGCAGTGCGGGCCGTTCGAGGCCACCTGGTGGAACGCCTCGTGGAACTACCTCGAAACCCCCACCGTCCGCCTGCAGCAGTCCGGCAAGTCGTACGCCGTACGCGCCTGCATGATGCCCAAGGACTCCAACACCAGTACCTGCACGGCGTGGTTCGTCGATCACACGTAGGACTGCCGGGGCCGGGGCCGGGGCCGGTGCCCGGTCAACCGCCGGTCGCCCGCTGATCCACGGGTCGGTCCGCTCGCCGGTCCAACCGCCCGACCACCTCGGTCAGTGCCTCGGCCATCTCCTGCGCCCACCGGAAGCGGTCGTCGGGGGACTTGCCGAGGGCGCGCAGCACCAGCGCGTCCACCTCCGCCGGGACACCGGGAGCGTGCACCGAGGGCGGCTCCGGCCGGTCCAGCACGTGCGCCTTCGCGATGCCGATCGGGGACGGCCCCGTGAACGGGGGCCGTCCGGCCAGCATCTCGTACAGGACGCAGCCGGTGGAGTACAGGTCCGCTCGTTCGTCCACCGGGTCGCCCCGCATCGCCTCGGGTGCGAGGTACTGCGCCGTACCGATCATGGTGACACTCTGTGTCAGGGACCTTGCCTCGCCGAGGAGTTGGGCGATGCCGAAGTCCATCACCTTGATCTGACCGGTCAGCGTGACCATGATGTTGGCGGGCCTGATGTCGCGGTGGACGATCCCGCACGCGTGCGCGTGGTCCAGGGCGTGGAGGATCCCGGCGCCGGCGAGCAGAACGTCCCGGAGCGGGAAGCGGACTCCGGAGTCGAGCCAGTGCCGCAGGGTCTTCCCGGCCACCTTCTCCATGACGATGTACGGGACGAGGACCCCCTCGATGTCCTCTTCGCCGCTGTCGTGCACGGCCACGATGGCGGGGTGGTTGAGCGAGGCGGTGGACCTCGCCTCCCGACGGAAACGGGTTTGGAAGCCCGCGTCCCGAGCGAGGTCCTGCCGGAGCAGCTTGACCGCCACGGGCCGGTCGAGCCGGTCGTCATGGGCCTCCAGGACCTCGGCCATGCCGCCGAGTCCCAGCAGGGCCCCGATCCGGTAGCGCGAGGCGAGGACGAGCGACCCGTCCCGGGTCCGGCGCTGCGTCGACCCCGACCCGGACCCGAGCCCGGACCCGCCCGGGGAGTCGTGGCCGGGAGCGGATCCGGGGTGGGGGGACGGCGGGACGTGGCCGGGGTTGCGCGCCAGTACCAGGGCGCCGATCGACTCCCGCACCTGCCGCCGGGGAACGGGCCGCTTGCGCGCGGTGAGTTGCTCCCGGACGTGGCTGAACGCCCCGTCCAGCGTGACGAACTCGGGGCCGTCCTCGATCCCGGACTCCAAGACGGCGATGAGCTGTTCGGTGAAGGCCGTGAACGGTTCTCCGGGTGTGGCGAGGGCCGCGGCCGTGGCCCCGGCGGAACACATCAGGTACACGCCCTCGATCGCGGCCTGACCGGCGAGCGCCTGCGCCGGGTCGGACATGGCCCCCATCGCCAGGCCGCTGTAGCAGCTGTCCAGGATGACGATCCGGCGTCTGGCCCGGGTCCTCAACACGACCCTGCGGACGGCCGAGTACGCCAACGAGTCCTCGGGCGAGTCCACGTGGGAGTCGACCAGGCCGAGGTGGAGGTCGAGGTCGTCCTCGTCCTGGAGACCGTGTCCGGCGTAGTACAGGATCAGCGTGTCGGTGGCCTCCTGCGCGGCCCGGCGAAGCGGCTTGAGCACCTCGCTGGGGGTCCGGGGATCCAGGATGACCGTGGAGTTCTCCGTCGGCAGCCCGAGGTGCGCGGCTCCGGTGACGAGCGCGTTCAGGCCGTGCAGGTTGTTCGCCACCGCGGGCAGGGCGGGGAGGTGGGTGTAGTGCGCGGTACCCACCAGCACGGCCCGCGACCGCGGGCCCACCAGCGGGTCGGGCACTCCCGGCATCAGGCTCCGTCCTCGCCCAGCACCGCCAGGATCCTCGCGATCTCCTCCGGATCGGCCGTGTCGAGGGTGACCCGACGTCCGCGGTGCTCGACGGTGACGACGGCCGACCGGGGGCGGGCGGCGCGCCACGCCGCATAGGCGAGGGCGAGGTTGCCCAGCTGGAAGGCGCTGTCCACCACGAGTTGGACGACGTCGAAGGCGGCGCCCATCTCACCCGGCCGCGGCGGCGGCTGGGTCAGCTTGACCAGGGCCGTGCTCCGGATCGCGTCGTCGTCGCGCAGCCACCGAGCCAGGCTCCGCAACTCCCCTTCGACGGACTCCGCTTCTCCGCTCAGCTCGACGCGGTACTCCTCCACAACGACGCCTCCCCGCACTCATCGCGTTCCGACGGCCTGCAGCATAGGTCCACCACCCCCCACAGGTCCGCCGACCCGTACAACACATGCCTGACCTGCGAGCTTCCGGGAGGTCTCCGGGCCGATCCGTGGTCCCGGGCGGCGACGTCGCTCAGCCCCCGGCGCCGGCCAGGGCGCGCACGCCGGGGGCGCAGTGCTCGCGCAGCGCGGCGAGTTCGGCCTCCGGCAGCCGCAGGGAGGCGCCCCGGCGGCTGCCGTCGAGCCGGGCGCTGCCGACGTCGAGCCAGGACGGGAGCGGCTCGACGCCGATGAAGCGGGCCAGCCGCGTCAGCTCCTCGCGGGGCGCGTCGAGCAGGTCCTCGTAGGCGAGCGTGGTCCGTACGGGTGCGGGTACCGCGCCCAGATGCCGTACGCCGCGCTCGACGAGCTCGGACCACAGCGCGGCGAACCGGGTCGCGCGCAGGTCGCTGTCCCGCACGAGCGCCGGGTCGAAGCGGTCGGCCAGCAGGGCCGAGAGCTCGGGCGGCAGCGATCGGATCTGGTCCGGGGTGAGGTCACCGGGCCGTTCGGCGCCGGTCCGCGCGAGGATCTCCCGTACGAGGAGGATCAGCCGGTAGCCCGTGTGTCGACTCATCGACAGGGCGCAGTCGGGCCCGTCCCTGTACAGGTGGACGAAACGGGCCCGGGGGAAGACCGTGCGCAGGAGCGGTACCCGGTCCGACGAGTAGCCGGACCGCTCGACGACCGCGCTGTTCCCGAACCGCGCGCACAGCAGGTCGAAGAGGGCTCCGTAGTGCTCCGCCGCCGTGCGGTCCGGCCAGTGGCGCACCTGTTCCCCCAGCTCGTCGAACAGCCCGTCGGGGTCGTCGGTGAGGTGGGGGAGCACCATCAGGCAGAGGGCGGGGATGCCGGTGGTCCCGGTCGCGAACCGACCCGGGCGGCGGGTGTAGACGAACTCCGGCATTGGAACGCCGCTGCGGATCATGGACTCGAAGGTGGCATTCGGTTCGGCGAGCAGTCGCCAGAACTCACCCCCGCCGAGCGGCCCCTCGGGGAAGCCGCGGCTCTGCACCGACGACAACAGCTCGTTGAGACTGAGCACGTCCGGATGCGCGTTGACGATGCCGGACAACGCGGTCGATCCGCTGCGGCCCGTGCCGACGATGAACGTCAGGGTGCGCATGCGGCCACTCTCCTTCGATCGGACACGTGGTCTTCGCGAACGGGTACAGCAATAGCGGGTCACGATCGGCTCCGGCAAGACGGCCCCGCGCGCCCCCGCGTGTCGCCGGGGCGCTACGGCGTCCGGGTGGAGGTCCAGCCCTCGCGGCGCAGGGTTTCGAAGCCGTTCAGGAGGAGGTCCAGGGCGAATTCGAACTCGAACTGGTCGTCGCAGCCGCCGTTGGGCGTGGTGCCCCCGTCGTGCGCGGCCGTCGACGCCAGTTCCGCGATGTGCGGGTAGGCCGCGGCCAGGGCGGGATCGGGGGGCCCGGCGGAAGCGGCGGAAGCGGAGGTGTCGAACAACTCCTGGCTGAAGCCGAGCAGGCGGCTGCCCATCGCGTGCATGACGTGGTGCGTGAGGTCGGCGGAGAGGCCGCCGCCCCGGAAGGTCCCGGCCATCGAGTCCAGGTACGCCAGCACGGCCGGGGTGGGGCCGGTCCGCGACTCGATGACCCGGGCCGCCCAGGGGTGACGCAGCAGGGCGCGTCGGGCCGAGAGGATCCGGTCGCGGACGACGCGTTGCCAGTCGGGGCCCGCGGCCGGCGGGTCGACCTCGCCGACGACCGCGTCGGCCATGCCGTCGAGCAGCTCCTCCTTGTTCGCCACGTGCTTGTAGAGGGCCATCGGTACGACGTCCAGCTCCTGCGCGAGCCTGCGCATGCTGAGTGCCTCGATGCCGATGGCGTCGGCGAGCACGACGGCGGCGCGCAGTACGCGGTCCCGGTTCAGCGGGATCCGTTGCGCGTGCGTGGCTTCCTGCCGGGTCACTTCGGTCGGCCCCTTCCCTCTCGACGGCTCCGTGAGCTGCTCCTCCTTGACGAGTGTACGGCGTACACCTATGGTCCCTGCAAGGTGTACGGCGTACACCTCCATCGAGCGAGGGGTAGCCAGAAGATGAGTCCGGACCGGAGAACCGCGGTGGCCGCCGGGGCGCTGTTCCTGCTGACCGAAGTCGCCGCCGTCGCGGGGGCGGTGCTGTACCGCCCCCTCCTGGGCGCGGGGGACGGGAGCCTCCCCCGGGGCGCCGACACGCGGGCGCTGCTCGGGGCCCTCTGCGAGGTGGTGCTGGTGCTGGCGGTCGCGGGTACCGGGGCGGCGCTGTTCCCCGTCCTGCGGCGCCACGGCGAGGGGCTCGCGCTGGGGTACGCCTTCGGGCGGCTGCTGGAGTCGGCCGTCATCGCGCTCGGGATCGTCTCCGTCCTCGCCCTCGTCACCCTGCGGCGGGACGCGGGGGCGGCGGGCGGCGCGGGCGGCGCCGACGCGGCTCTGGTGGCCGTGCACGACTGGACGTTCCTGCTCGGACCCAACATCGCCCTCGGCCTGAACACGGTCCTCCTCGCGTACCTGGCCCACCGCGCACGCCTCGTTCCGCGTTCCATCGCCGTGCTCGGGCTGATCGGCGGTCCGCTGATCTGCGCCTCGGCCGTCGCCGTGATGTTCGGGGCCTACGCACAGCTCTCCGTGGCGGGGTCGGTGGCCGCGCTCCCGGTGTTCGCCTGGGAGTTGGGGCTGGCCGGACGGCTGATCGTCAAGGGGTTCGGACCCGGCCGCGGGGCCGTGCGGGTGGGCGCCTAGCCCCCGGCCGCGCGCCGACGGGCGGGTTCCGGACCGGTCCGCCGTGCGTCCCGTCGCTGGACGCCCGAGTTCCGTTAATTCCCCTCCCACGAGGTGAAACATTCCCGTGCTCCCCACGCGTCTATGGGGTGAGTCGGAAATGAGGGGGGACGGGGATGCGGCAAGTGCGCAGGGAGGGGTTCCGCGAATTCGCGGAAGGCCGGGCGGGGAGTCTTTACCGGTCGGCCTGTCTGCTGGCGAGTGGGGACACCCATCTCGCCGAGGACCTCGTGCAGGAAACCCTGGGTCGGATGTACCTGATCTGGGGGCGGACCTCCAGTATCGACAATCCGGCGGCGTACGCGCAGACGGTGCTGGTGCGGGAGTTCCTCAAACACAAGCGCCGGCGCTCAGCGGGGGAGCGACCCTTCGCCGTGCCGACCGACTCGGGCGGGGCGACGCCGCTCCCGGTCGCCGGGGCCGATCCGGCCCTGCGGCTGACCTTGCTGGAAGCTCTGGGCCACCTGGCCCCCAAGGACCGGGCGGTGCTCGTGCTGCGGTACTGGGAGGACCGCAGCGTCGAGGAGACCGCCGAGGCCATGAACGTCACCTCGGCCGCGGTGCGCACGCGCAGCTCCCGCGCGCTCGCCCGGCTCCGTGCGGAACTGGGCGGCAGCCTCAGCGTGTTCGTGGCCACCTGAGCGCGGGGACCCACCCGCGCGATGTCCCGCCCGTCGATCCCGTCACGTCCGTCGCCGGACCACACCGGCACGTTTGCCCACTACCACCCGGAAGGTGATTCGGCATGCCCTTTGAAGATGAGCTCGGCGCGGCCCTACGGAGCGCGGGGGACGGATTCGTCCCCGGTCGCCCGGACCTGGTGGCCGCCGGCGAGCGGCGCGGCCGCCGACTGCTGGCGCGTCGCCGGGCCTCCGTCGTCGGCGGTTCGGCGCTGGCCCTGGCCGTCGTCGGATCCGTCGGCGCCTACGGGAGCGGCCTGATCGCCGTCGGAACCGCGAGCGACAACAGGGCGAACGTCGCGGCCGCTCCCCTCCCCAACACCCAGACGGCCGCCGCCTCCTCCCCGTCCGCCGGGCAGCCGGGCGGCGGGGTCACCGCGGCCCGACTGATCGAGATCTACCGGCAGTTGCTGACGGGCGGGCGGGTCAGCGACACCGCGGCGACCGTGCCGAGCGGCTCCGACCAGTCGCCGAACGCGGCGGTGGCCGGTGTGTACGACGACGGCAAGGGCCGCGCGGCCATCTCCGTCGGCCTCTCCCGCACCGACCCGCACGGGCAGGCGGCCGAGGACATGCTCAAGTGCCCCGACCGCAAGGTGGTCCCGTACGACGCCTGCACCCTCGAAACGCTGTCGGACGGCGCCAGGCTGAACGTCTTCCAGGGCTACGAGTACCCGGACAAGCGCGAGCCCACCAAGCTCTGGCGGGCGATCCTGGTCACCCGCGAGGGCTACCAGGTCGACGTGTCCGAGTGGAACGCCCCCGCGGAGAAGGGGCAGCCCGTCACCCGGACCAACCCGCCGCTGACCAAGGCGCAGTTGAAGGCCTTCACCACCTCGACCCTGTGGCGCCAGGTCGCGAGCCGGCTGCCCGCGCCCCAGCAGGCGTCGCCGGGAACGGCTTCCGCCGCCGACACGGGAACGGCGGCGGCCCCGGGCGCCTCCACGGGCACGAGCACCGGCACCGGCACCACCGCCGGTGCGACCCCCGACCGGGCCAAGGACGCGGGCGGCTCCACCGCCGGCGCTCCGCAGCCGTCCGGCGGAACGGCCCAGACCCCCGACCCGGGCGACGCCGGCCGGGGCGACTCGGACGCGGAGAGCGCCCACTACGGCCGCACGCTCGCGGTCCTGGAATCCCTGGTGCCGAAGTCCGGCGTCAAGGTGCTGCGCAGGGCCGGACAGCCCGGCTTCGGTTCGCTCGTGCTCGATGACGGCAAGGGCGCCTCCCTGGTCCAGGTCAACGTCCAGGAAGGCATGGGCGAAGACCTCAAGGACCGCTTCAACGGACCGGGCGTCGTCGTCCTGCCCGACGGCACCCGGGTGCTGGCCGAGCAGAAGGCGGGCGAGAAGGGCGGCGCGGGCGTGCTCTGGTGGAGCGTGGACACGCTGCGCCCCGACGGGCGCCGCGTGGTCGTGTCGGCCTTCAACACCGGCGACCAGGGGAAGGCGGCCACCCGCGCCAAGCCCCTGTTGACGATGGCGCAGATCAAGGCCATCGCCCTCGACCCGAAGTGGTTCGCCTGATCACCCACCCGTAGTCGCGCCCGGTTGTTCCGCCCGGGTCGGGATGTGCTCGCGGCTGTTCCCGACC
>NZ_JBHWLC010000057.1:0-56585 GCF_042730635.1 Streptomyces sp. NPDC059917 | reverse complement strand
GGCCCGCGCCGCTATAGCCCCGCCGGGGGGCCCGCACGGGCCCCACACCCCCCCGCCCCCCCCCCCCACACCGCGCCCATGTGGGGCGGGGGGCCATCGGGGCGGGGCGAGGGGGTCGACGCGGCCGCCGCGCCCGCGGTCAGCGAGGCCGCGGCCGAGCTGGCCGCGCAGAAGGTCGAGCGGGAGCGGATCGCCCGGCGCAGGGCGGAGCGGACCGCGCCGGTCGAGGCCGGGGCCAAGCTCAGCGGCACGGCGGCGGACCTGCTGGCCGCCGTGCGCGCCGTGGAGGGCGGCCAGCAGCCCCCGTCCCGGTACTTCGACGACGCCCCGACCGCACCCCGGCGCGTCCCCGCACCCGCACCGGCCCCCGCGGCCGACCGCCCCCGGACCGCGCCGCGGCCCCCCGCCCCCGCGCAGAGCGTCGACGCCGTGCGCGCGCTGCTCGCCCGTACCGGCGGCCCCGAGGCCGTCGCCGTCAAGGCCGCCGAGACCCTCGGCGAGGACGCCGCCGGGCGGCTCACCGAGGACCCCTGGCAGCTGCTGGCCGTACCCGGTGTGCGCCCGACCCAGGCCGACGGCTTCGCCCGCGCCCTGCTCGGCGCCGACTGCGGCCCCGGGGACGAGCGCCGCACGGCCGCGCTGGTGGCCTGGTTGCTGGCCCAGGCGGCCCTGAAGGGCCACACCGCGCTGGAGGCCGCCGTGCTGACCGGCGCCCTCGGCCAGTACGCGGTGCCCGACCCCGCCGGGGCCCTGGAGCAGGCCATCGGCGAGGGCGCCGTGCTCGTCTTCCAGGAGCCGGTGGGCGAGCCCGTCGCCGACGACGAGGAGCAGCCCGTCAAGGTCCTGATCGGCCTGGAGGGCTGCGCCCTGGCCGAGGAGAGCCTCGCCGACGGCCTGGCCCGCCTGATCAACACCTTCACCGGGGCCGCCGATCCGCAGCAGTGGGCGAAGGCCGCTCCCGGTCCGACCGGCGCCGAGCTGGTCCGCGCCGTCGCGGGCCACGGCCTGGTCACCCACACGGGCGGCGAGGCGGCCCGCGCGGAGCCGCTGGCCCTGCTGGCGACCGCCCGGGCGCTCGGGCTCCGCGCCTGGCTCGCCTGCCACTCCCCGGCCACCCGTGACCGCGCGGGCGAGGGCGCCGCGACCGTCGCGGGGCTGCTGGCCGGGACCGAGGGACCGGGCCGGGACCAGGACGGCCAGCTGGCCCTGGACCTGCTCGTCGTCACCGATGCCCCGCAGCTCGACGTGGAGGGCGCCGCCGCGCTCGTGGAGTCCGTGCCCGACGGGGCCCGGCTGGTGCTGTCCGGGGATCCCGGGGTGCTCGGATCCGCGGGTCCCGGGCGGGTGTTCGCGGACCTGCTGGCCGCCCGCGCCTGCCCGCAGCTCGCCTCCCGCGTCCCGGATCCCGGCCCGCTCGGCGAGCTGGTCTCCGGGATCGGCGCCGGTGAGCTGCTCGCCGTCGGGGCCCCCGGCAAGGAGGTCGTCATCGTCCCGGTGCGCGACGCCGGGGAGGCCGTCCACCGCACGGTCCAGTTGGTGGCCGAGTCCGTCCCGCGGGCCTTCGGGATCCCGGCCGAGGAGGTGCAGGTCATCACGCCCGGCCACGGCGGTTCGGCGGGCACCCGGGCGCTGAACGCCGCGCTCAAGGAGCGGCTGAACCCGGGCCCCGGCCGGTTCGGCGGTTTCGACCCGGGCGACCGGATCGTCCACGTGCCCTCCCCGGGCCGCGCGCTGGCGGGCCGGGTGGTCACGGCCGACGCCGAGGGGCTGCACCTGGACTGCCCCGGCGCGGGCGGGCGGGTCGTCGTACCGAAGGAGGCCGTGGAGTCGGCGGTGCGGCACGGCTGGGCCGTGACGGCGCACCAGGCCGTCGGCGAGCGGTGGGCCGGTGTGGTCGTCGTCCTGCCCGGTGACGCGGCGGACGCGCTGTCGCGGGACTGGGTGTACACGGCCTTCGGGCGGGCCGAGCGGCACCTGTCCGTGGTGCACGGCGTGGACCAGGCGCTGCCGCGCGCGGTGGCGGAGGTCCTGCCGAAGCCCCGTACGACGCGACTGACCGGCCTGCTGCGGGCCCTGACGGCCGCGGCGGCGGCCGGGGAGGCACGGGAGTGAGCGCGGGCCCCGCCGCGCACACGGCGCGGCGGGGCCCGGACCGGCGAACCGGCTAGTGGCCCTTGCCCGCTTCCCGCGCGGCCGCTTCCAGGTCCGGGCGTTCGGCGTCGGCGTCGTCCTCGTCGAATTCGTCGTCGAAGACGGAGCTCACGTCGAACCGGTGCAGGACGTGTTCCGGATCGGCGTGGTCGAAGGGCGAGCCGAGCCACTCCCCCGGTTCCGCGGCCTCCTCGGAGGGCACCAGCCAGAGCGTGGAGTCGCCCTCTTCGAGCCCGAACTCCTTGTAGCGGGAGGCGATCTCGTCCGGCTCGTACTCGCCGAACAGGACGCCGAGCGAGCCGCCGGTCCCGCCGTCGTGGACGCTCTCGGCGTCCCGGTCGTGGGCGGCCACGCGCCCGGCCTGGGCGATCAGCCGCTGCGGTTCGGCGACGACGTAGTCGCGGCGGATCAGCACGCTGAACGCGGTGGGGTCGGCGGGGCCGGTGTACGGGACGCCGTCCTCGGTGGAAGGGATCTCGAAGGGAGTGACCTCGTCGTAGCGGTCGTAGAGGAGCTCGTCGTACTCCTCGGCGGCGGCGGCGAGTTCGTTGAAAGCGGCGAAGACGGCGGGATCGTCGTCCCCGGACCTGCCCTCGACCGCCGCGAGGTGACGGTCCAGCGCGGTCTTGACGGCCTCGGCGGCGGCACGAACCTCGGCAACGGTGGGCAGAGCGGCATCAGACATAGGGCAGACGCTATCCGTAGCGGGGCTCCGTCTGCACAATAGATGCGATGCCGGAATACGAATTTGTCGACGTGTACGTACCGCGCGGGGTGCCACGCAAGGAGGCGACCCGGTTGCTGACCGACCATGCCGAGTACGGGAACTGGGAGCTCGACCGGCTCACGCTGCACCGGGACGGGAGTCGCCGGGTGAGACTGCGGCGCCGGATCATCCGTCAGATACGCGCGACCTGGTGACGTGCGGCGCGGGCCCCGCTGCGGGACCCGCGCCGTGATGTCCCGTCAGGCGGCGTTGCGGGCCCGGCGGTAGAGCAGGGCGCCGGCCAGCAGCAGGCCCCCGGCGAGCGGTACGGCCGCGCCGACGGCGCCGCCGGTCCCGGTGGCGGCGAGCACATCGGTTCCGCTCCCGCTCGGGGTTCCGGGCAGGTTGACCGGCGTCCCGGTCACCGGGCCCGCCCCGTACCCGCTCCCGGTACCGGGGGTTCCCGTACCGGGGGTGCTCGTACCGGGAGTGCTCGTACCCGGGGTGCCGCCCGGGGTGCCCGTGTGGCCGCCCGGGGTACCGGGGTTACCGCCGGGCGTGCCCGGATTGCCGCCGGGGGTACCGGGGTTGCCACCGGGGGTACCCGGATTCCCGCCGGGCGTACCGGGGTTGTCGCCACCGTGCCCGTCGTGACCGCCGTGGCCGCCGTGACCTCCCGGCGTACCCGGGTTGCCGCCGTGGCCCCCGTGGCCTCCCGGCGTACCGGGGTTGCCGCCGTGGCCGCCGTGGCCGCCGGGCGTGCCCGGGTTGCCGCCGTGGCCCCCGTGGCCGCCCGGCCCGTCCGGCTCGCACGGCTCGTCCGGGTGGTCCTGGCCCGGGTGCTCGTGGCCCTGGTGGCCGCTCGGCTTGCCGGAGGTGTTCGCGCAGGCGGCGCCGAAGGCGGGGTTCAGCGCCCCCACCACCGTGACGGTGTTCCCGCAGAGGTTCACCGGTGCGTCGACGGGAGCCTGGAGGGCGTTCCCGGACAGCAGTCCCGGCGAGTTCGCGGCGCGGCCGGAGGCCCCGGCGTCCGCGTGGGCGTATCCGCCGCCCAGGGCGAACAGGCCGCCCGCGGCCGCCATGGTGATCAGCGTCTTGCTGGTGGCGGTCCGCCTGCCTCGGATGTGTCGTGCGTGTCGCATGTGTGACGTGTCCCCAACCCTGGTCTGCTGTGCGCAGCCCTGTACGTTCGTTACGGATCGACGTACTTCGGCCGTACCGGCTCCCCCGCCTCGTACGTCGAGAAAGCGCCCGGAAAGCCCTGCGCCCCGGAGCGCTGGAATGCGCTCCGGGGCTGAGGACTTCAGAGCGTCAGTTGTTGACGCAGGTGGTGCCGAAGGCCGGGTTCAGCAGGCCGATCACGGAGATCGTGTTGCCGCACACGTTCACCGGAACGTGGACGGGGACCTGGATGACGTTGCCCGAGGCAACACCGGGGGAACCGATGGCCGCACCCTGGGCACCGGCGTCGGCGACGGCCAGACCCGCACCAGCGAGTACGAGGCCACCCGTGGCAGCCGCAGCGGCGACAACCTTCTTGATCATTGTTCCTCCTAGTAGGCAATGCGGTACCAGCCGCGGACCGCACCACCTGTAACGAGGAGTTCCCACCGGGGCTACGAGCGTATGAGCGCATTCACTCTTCTCAGTGGAATCCGCACATCCTCCCGATTCCCCCGGCGGGTCCGGGCGTTGTCGCTCAGGCGTTGTCGATGAAGCGGTCCAGGACGCGCACGCCGAACTTGAGGCCGTCGACCGGCACCCGCTCGTCCACCCCGTGGAACATCCCGGCGAAGTCGAGCTCGGGCGGCAGCTGGAGCGGCGCGAAGCCGAAGCAGCGGATGCCCAGGTCGTCGAAGGACTTGGCGTCCGTACCGCCGGAGAGCATGTACGGGACGGCGCGCGCGATCGGGTCCTCGGCCCGCAGGGCGCCCTGCATGGCGTCGACGAGCTTGCCGTCGAAGTCGGTCTCCAGCGCCTTGTCCCCGTGGACGTCCTCCCGCTTGACGCGCGGGCCGAGGATCCGGTCGAGGTCGGCGAAGAACTCGTCCTCGTACCCCGGCAGGAAGCGGCCGTCGACGTGCGCGGTGGCCTGGCCGGGGATGACGTTGACCTTGTAGCCCGCGCCGAGCATGGTCGGGGCCGCGGAGTTGCGCAGGGTGGCGCCGACCATCTTGGCGATGCCGCCGAGCTTGGCGAGCGTCGCGTCCATGTCCTCGGGGTCCAGCGGGGTGCCGAGCGCGTCCGAGAGCTCGTCCAGGAAGGACCGTACGGTCTTGGTCACGCGCACCGGCCACTGGTGGCGGCCGAGGCGGCCCACGGCCTCGCACAGTTCGGTGATGGCGTTGTCGTTGTTCGTCATGGACCCGTGGCCGGCGGTGCCGTCCACCGTCAGGCGCATCCAGTGCATGCCCTTCTGGGCGGTCTCCACCAGGTACAGCCGCAGGTTCTCGTTGACGGTGAAGGAGAAGCCGCCGACCTCGCCGATCGCCTCGGTGACCCCCTCGAAGAGCTCCGGGTGCTTGTCGACGAGGTGCCGGGCCCCGTAGGTGCCGCCCGCCTCCTCGTCGGCGAGGAAGGCCAGGACGATGTCCCGGGGGGGCTTGCGACCGCTGCGCATCCGGTCGCGCACGACCGCGAGGGTCATCGCGTCCATGTCCTTCATGTCGACCGCCCCGCGACCCCACAGGCAACCGTCGGCGATCTCGCCCGCGAAGGGGTCGTACGTCCAGTCCGCGGCGTTGGCCGGGACGACGTCGGTGTGGCCGTGGATCAGCAGCGCGGGCCGTGAGGGGTCCTCGCCCTCGATCCGGGCCACGGTGGAGGCCCGGCCCTTGTGCGACTCGAAGATCTGCGGCTCCAGGCCCACCTCGGCGAGCTGCTCGGCGACCCACTCGGCCGCCTTGCGCTCACCGGGACCCGAGTGGTCGCCGTAGTTGCTGGTGTCGATCCGGATGAGGTCCCGGCAGAGGTCGACGACCTCGTCCTCGCCGGATACGGTCCTGCCCGCGCTCGACTGGCTCACGCTGCTTCCTCCCAATGATCGGTACCGCACTGCCCCCATCCTCGCGCCCCGGACGGCTCCGCCCAAGGGCGCTCTCCGGTCACCGGGGGGTGTGATCGGGGCCGCGGAATGTTTGGTAATGTTTTCCCTGTCGGAACGGCCCGCGAGGGCCGCGAGACAGACACCTTGTCCGGGTGGCGGAATGGCAGACGCGCTAGCTTGAGGTGCTAGTGCCCTTTATCGGGCGTGGGGGTTCAAGTCCCCCCTCGGACACAAGTGAAGGACCCCGCTCCGGCGGGGTCCTTTTTCGTTGTCCACCGAGTCCACCGAGTCCGCCGAAGCGGTGGGGACGCGCGCAGGGCCCCGCCGTGGTCGGCGGGGCCCTGCGCGCTCGTGCGCCGCGGGTGCGGTCAGTCGCGCTGCTCCGCGGCGGCCCGTTCCCGGTCCGTGGCGATCTCGGCGACCCGGCGGCGGACCATGAACCAGCCTCCGACCAGGGCCGCGGCGATGAGCGGGAGGAAGAGGATGGTGCGGCGGCCCACGCCGCCGTCGCTCCACATCAGGACCAGGACGACGACCAGGAAGACCAGGGTCACGATCTGCGTGTACGGGGCCCAGGGCAGCCGGTAGGACGGGCGCTCCACGCGGCCCTCGCGGGCCCGGCGCCAGAAGTGCAGCGAGCAGAGCATGACCATCGCCCAGGTGCCCAGGATGCCGATGGAGGCGAAGTTCAGGACGATCTCGAAGGCGTCGTCGGGCATGAAGTAGTTCAGGCCCACGCCCATGACGCCGAAGGCCGCGGTGAACAGCACCCCGCCGTAGGGGACCTTGCCCCGGTTCATCCGGGCGGTGAACTTCGGCGCGGAGCCGGACATGGCCATCGAGCGCAGGATGCGGCCGGTGGAGTACAGGCCGGAGTTCAGGCTGGAGAGGGCCGCGGTCAGGACGACCAGGTTCATGATGCCCGCGGCGCCGGGGATGCCGAGCTTGTCGAAGACCGTGACGAAGGGGCTCTGGTCCGCGGAGTACTCGGTGTACGGCAGGAGGAGCGCCAGCAGGACCACGGAGCCGACGTAGAAGACGCCGACGCGCCACATGATCGAGTTGATCGCCTTCGGCATGATCTTCTCGGGGTTCTCGGTCTCGCCCGCCGCGACGCCGCACAGCTCGACGGAGGCGTACGCGAAGACGACGCCCTGGATCACCAGGAGCATGGGGAGCATGCCCGCGGGGAAGATCCCGCCGTTGTCGGTGATGGAGCCGAGGCCGGGGGTGTGCCCGTCGATGGGGTGGCTCGTGGCGACGAGGTAGATGCCGACCAGGAGGAACGCGACGAGGGCGCCGACCTTGACGATCGAGAACCAGAACTCCATCTCGCCGAAGTACTTCACCGAGATCAGGTTCACGGTGAGGACCACGGAGAGGGCGATGAGCGCGAGGATCCACGACGGGATGTCGCTGAACATCGACCAGAAGTGGGCGTAGGTGGCGGCCGCGGTGATGTCGGCCACGGTGGTGGTGGACCAGTTCAGGAAGTACAGCCAGCCCGCGGTGTACGCGCCCTTCTCACCCATGAACTCGCGCGCGTAGGAGACGAAGGCTCCCGAGGACGGTCGGTAGAGGACCAGCTCGCCCAGGGCGCGGACGACGAAGAAGGCGAAGACGCCGCACACGGCGTAGGCGATCGCGAGCGAGGGCCCGGCGTTCGCGAGGCGGCCTCCCGCACCGAGGAACAGGCCGGTGCCTATCGCTCCGCCGATCGCGATCATGTTGATGTGGCGGGACTTCAGGTCCTTGCTGTAACCCTCGTCACCGGCGTCCACGTGAACGGGCTGGGCGGACGCCTTCGGTGCGGCAGGGGCGCGGGACGCGGCCTCTTCCAGGGTGCGGTCACTCATCTATGACTTCGCCTTCGTGGGGTGGACAGGCAGGTCCGGGCCGCCGCGCAGGAGGGCTGGGTGGTCTCGCCTGTGCCCGCGGTCCGGATTTGATCGCCCCAGGAGACCATGTCCGTCGTGCTCCGGCCAAAACCACCGCTTTACCTGCCAAGGCCCCCGGCTCCCCTCGAAAGGGGTACCGGGGGCCTTGGCGGGGCGTGTCGGGCGTACGTCGCCGGGTCGGGCGGGTCAGGCGTGCGGGGTGGCCTCCGCGGCCTGGTCGAGGCGGAAGGCCTCGTTGCCCAGGCCGATCCGGGCGTGCACCTCGGGGCGCCGGGAGCGCAGGAGCGCTCCGTACGCCAGGCCGCCCACGGCGGCGATCCCGATGATCGCGGGCAGTGCCCAGCTGAGCGCGGAGCCCTCGCCCGCGCTGACCAGGACGCCGAAGTCCTTGACGGTGTAGCCGGCGATGCCGAGCAGGGCGAGGCCGGCGGCGCCCGCCGCGACCAGGCGCCAGACCTGGGCGGAGGCGGTTCCGCGGCGGACGAAGAAGGCGATGACGGCGAAGGAGGCGGTGGCCATCAGGAGGGTGATGCCGAGGGCGCCGACGCTGCCCATCCAGGTGAACAGGTGCAGGACGGGGGCGGTGGGGTCGCCCACCGGGGCGTCGTCGGTGAGGGCGAAGCCGAGGACGACCACGGCCGAGATGCCGGTCTGCAGCAGGGACCCGGTGCCGGGAGCGCCGGTGCCCGCGTTGGTGCGGCCGAAGGCGGCCGGGAGCAGGCCCTCGCGGCCCATGGCGAAGGCGTAGCGGGCGACGACGTTGTGGAAGCTGAGCATGGCCGCGAACATGCCGGTGACGAAGAGCACGTGCACGACGTCGGTGAAGGCGGTGCCGAGGCGGGCCTCGGTGAGCTGGAAGAGCAGGCCGGGGCCGGCGTCGGCGGCGCTCTTGACGACCGCGGAGGGGCCGGTGGCGACGGTGAGGGCCCAGGCGCTCAGCGCGAAGAAGAGGGCGACGAAGCCGACGGCGAGGAACATGACGCGGGAGACGATGATGTGCGGCTTGCTGGTCTCCTCCGCGTAGACCGGGGCCTGCTCGAAGCCGACGAAGGCGGCGATGCAGAAGCACAGGGCGGTGCCCAGGCCCGGGCCGCTGAGGGTGGCCGGGTCGAAGGCGTGCAGCGAGAGGCCCTCGGCGCCGGGCTTGCCGAGGGCGGCGAGGTCGAAGATGACGACGAGGGCGCACTCGATGAGGATGAGGACGCCGATCACCCGGGCGTTGAGGTCGATCTTGAGCCAGCCGAGCGCGCCGGTGGCGGCGACCGCGAGGAGGGCCGGTATCCACCAGGCCACCTGGAGGTCGAGGTAGGTGGTGAGGAGCCCGGAGACCTCGAAGCCGAGGATCCCGTACACGCCGACCTGCATCGCGCTGTAGGCGACGAGGGCGACCATGGAGGCACCGGCGCCCGCGGTGGCCCCGAGGCCGCGCGCGATGTAGGCGTAGAAGGCTCCGGCGTTGTGGACGTGCCGGCTCATCTCGGCGTAGCCGATGCTGAACAGCGCGAGGACGACGCCGAGGATGACGAACAGCAGCGGCTGGCCGACGATCCCCATGACGCCGAAGGTGGTCGGCATCACGCCGGCCACCACCATCAGGGGGGCGCTGGCCGCCAGTACGGAGAGCAGCAGTCCCGCGGTGCCGAGGCGGTCCGCGCGCAGGGCCCGGTCCTGGCCCTTGTACGTGCGGATCTCGGCCGCGCTGCTGCGCGGGGACGTGGTGGAACTGCCCGTCGCCATGGCGGGGGTCCTTTCGGAGAGGGAAGTTCGGGGGACGTGCGCGGAGCGGAGGGTTCAGGCGGAGCCGAGCGCGGCACTGCGCGCGGCGAGGAAGGCCTTGTGCGGGTCCAGGTCCGGGTAGGACCAGGGGGCCCTGGTCGCGTGGCTCCCGATCCGTTGGAAGAGCGCGGCGGCCTCGGCGGGGCGGCCCTCGCAGAGCTTGGCGTGGGCCAGGAAGTTGAGGTCGACGCGGTTGCGCGGGTGGTCCTCGCGTTCCCATTCGAGCCACCAGTCGAAGGCGGAGCGCAGGACCTGGCGGGCCCGGCGGCCGGACCAGTGTTCCGCGGCCGCGGCCGCCGCCGGGCCGCCGCCGTGGCCGGCGGCCAGGACGCGGTAGCGCTCGGCGTGGGCGATGACGGGGAGGACGGCGAGCGGCGAATCGGCCGGTGACTCCTCCGCCGCCCAGGCGGCGAAGTCGTAGACCTCGTGGAGCGGGTCGTGGCCGGTGCCGGGGAGGCGTTCGGCGAGCCGGGCGACCATGACGTGGTGCGCGTGGTGGTGTTCCCGGTGCCGGGCGCGGACCTGGTCGAAGTGGCGGCTGAACTCCTCCTCGGTGCCGAAGGCGCGGGAGAGCAGCAGCAGGCCGAGCCAGGGGGTGGGGTCGGCGGGGAACAGGGCGGCGGCCCGGCGGCAGGCCTCGTCCGCCGCTTCGGGGGTGCCCTTGCGGCGCAGGGCGGTGAAGACGGCGGCGCAGGCGAGCAGGGTGGCGGCGTCGGCGCTCTCCGGTTCGGCGAGCAGCCACTCCCGGGCCCAGGCGGTGGCGGCCGGGGTCTCGGCGAGGACGACGACGCGGTGGCCGCGGCGGTCCCAGTCGTCGGCGGTGGCCGCGAGCAGGCTCCGGGCGGTGGCCCACCGACCCTGGGTGAACTGGGTGCGCACGTCGACCAGTTCCGTGTCGCACAGGGCCGGATCGAAGAGCTGGGCGGCGCGTTTGCGCGAGCGGCCGAGGGGCGGCGGAGGCGGAGACATCCGCGGTTTCCCTCCAGAACGCGAGCGCGGGTCGACGAGCGGTGGATGATCACGCACAGCAAACCGGTAGGCACAGCTCCGCGTCAAGGTCCAGTCCACTGGGTGGCGAGTTTCAACTGGTCAGCAACGTGGCGGAGTTGGGGCGGTTGTGCCGATTCGGTGCCCGCGCGCGCCGGTGCGCGCGGGCACGCGGGGCGTCCGCATGGCGAACTCCGACGACATGCCGCCGTCCGTGCTGGGCTTTCCCCGGACCTCACGCGACCGCCCGGTCGCCGCGGTCGCGAGGGGCGCGAGGACCGCGGCGGCCGGTTTGTTGGCCGGATATGGAGCAGCGGGCGAGTGCGGCGCCCCGGTGGCCCGGTGGCGGGGCCCCGGGGCCGGCGGCCCGCGGGTCAGGCCACCGCCTTCGCCGCCGCGCGGCCCGCCGCCCGGCCCGAGAAGATGCAGCCGCCGAGGAAGGTGCCCTCCAGCGCGCGGTAGCCGTGCACCCCGCCGCCGCCGAAGCCCGCGGCCTCGCCCGCCGCGTAGACCCCGGGCAGCGGTTCGCCGTCCGCGCCGAGCACGCGCGAGGAGAGGTCGGTCTCCAGGCCGCCGAGGGACTTGCGGGTCAGGACGGAGAGCCGCACCGCGATCAGCGGACCCGCCTTGGGGTCCAGGATCCGGTGCGGGGCGGCGGTACGGATCAGCTTGTCGCCGAGGTACTTGCGGGCCCCGTGGATGGACATGACCTGGAGGTCCTTGGTGAAGGGGTTGGCGATCTCGCGGTCGCGGGCGGTGATCTCGCGGCGCAGCGCTTCCTCCTCGATCAGGCCCTCCTTGGTGATCGCGTTCATGCCGCGGACCAGGGCGCCGAGGTCGCGTTCGACGACGAAGTCGGCGCCGTTGTCCATGAAGGCCTTGACCGGCCCGGGGACGTCCTGGCGGGCCCGGTTGATCACCTCGCGGACGGACTTTCCGGTGAGGTCGGGGTTCTGCTCGGAGCCGGAGAGCCCGAACTCCTTGCCGATGATGCGCTGGTTGAGCACGAACCAGGTGTGGTCGTGGCCGGTCTTCATGATGTGGTCGAGGGTGCCGAGGGTGTCGAAGCCGGGGAAGAGCGGTACGGGCAGCCGCTTGCCGGTGGCGTCGAGCCAGAGCGAGGAGGGGCCGGGCAGGATCCGGATGCCGTGCCGGGCCCAGATCGGGTTCCAGTTCTCGATGCCCTCGGTGTAGTGCCACATGCGGTCCTTGTTGATGTGGCTGGCGCCGGCCCGCTCCGCGATGCCCAGCATCAGGCCGTCCACGTGGGCGGGGACCCCGGACAGCAGTCGCTCGGGCGGGGTGCCGAGCCGCTCGGGCCACTGGGCGCGGACCAGGTCGTGGTTGCCGCCGATGCCGCCGGAGGTGACGATGACCGCCTGGGCGCGCAGTGAGAAGGAACCGGTGGCCTCGCGGCTGCTCGCGGTGCCGCGCTCGGCGTCGGAGGGCTCCAGGACCTCGCCGGTGACGGTGTCGAGGGTCCCGGCGGTGCGGGAGAGGCCGGTGACGCGGTGGCGGAACCGCAGCTGGACCAGCCCGCGGGCCACCCCGGCCCGGACCCGCCGCTCGAAGGGTTCGACCAGCCCGGGGCCGGTGCCCCAGGTGATGTGGAAGCGGGGTACGGAGTTGCCGTGGCCGGTGGCGTCGTAGCCGCCGCGCTCGGCCCAGCCGACCACGGGGAAGAAGCGGACGCCGAGCCGGTGCAGCCAGGGGCGCTTCTCCCCCGCCGCGAAGTCGACGTAGGCCTCGGCCCAGCGGCGCGGCCAGGCGTCCTCGGGGCGGTCGAAGCCGGCGGTGCCGAACCAGTCCTGGAGGGCCAGGGCGTGGTTGTCCTTGATGCGCATGCGGCGCTGCTCGGGGGAGTCCACGAAGAACAGGCCGCCGAAGGACCAGTGGGCCTGGCCGCCGATCGACCGCTCGGGCTCCTGGTCGAGCAGGATGACCTTGCGGCCCGCGTCCACCAGCTCGGCGGTGGCCACGAGGCCCGCCAGTCCGGCGCCGATCACGATGACGTCTGCGTCGTACCCCATGCGTTTTCCGTCCTGACCTCGGTGGATGGGACAGATCCTTGGCTACCTCGCGGTAACCAGTCAACACCGGTGCTTGGATGGGATGCATGAACGCGATGGATCCGGCGGACGAGGTACTGGACGTGGTGGACCGCGAGGACCGGGTCACCGGGCGGGCGCGGCGGGGCGAGGTGTACGCCCGGGGGCTGCTGCACCGCTGCGTGTTCGTGCGGGTCAGGGACGCCGAGGGGCGGATCTTCGTGCACCGGCGGACCGCGTCGAAGCTGGTGTTCCCGTCCCGCTACGACATGTTCGTGGGCGGGGTGCTGGGCGCGGGCGAGGACTACGCGGGGGCCGCGCTGCGGGAGGCCGAGGAGGAGCTGGGGGTGAGCGGGTTGGCGCGGCCGACGCCGGTGCTGAAGTTCCTGTACGAGGGCGAGGGCGGGGCCTGGTGGTCGTACGTGCACGAGGTCCGGTGCGACCTGCCGGTGCGCCCGCAGGTCTCCGAGGTGGACTGGTACGCCTTCGTGGACGCGGCGGAGGTGGCGCGGCGGGCCGCCGACGGGTCCTGGCCGTGGGTGCCCGACGGGTTGGAGGCGTACCGGCGGCTGGAGGAGCACCACCGGGATCGGGCGCGGGGGTAGCGGATCCGCCGGGGCGCTCCCCCGATCACCGGAGGTCGGACAGTAGATTGGTCGGATGATCGACTTCGTGAGGGACGTGCGCCTCTGGTTCGCGCCGCGGCGGCTCCGGGACGAGGGTGCGACGCCCGACTACCGGTTCTCCCTCGCCAACGAGCGGACCTTCCTCGCCTGGATCCGCACCGCGCTGGCCCTGGTGGGCGGCGGGTTCGCGGTGGACCAGTTCCTGCCGGACCTGCGCTGGGCGGTGCGCGTCGGGGTGGCCTTCGCGCTGCTGGCGGTGGGCGCGGCCTGTGCGCTGCGGGCGGTGAACCACTGGGTGCGCTGCGAGCGGGCGATGCGGCGCGGCGAGGACCTGCCGCTGTCGCCGTTCCCGGTGGTGCTGAGCCTGGGGGTGGGGCTGGTCGCGGTGGCGATGGTGGTGGTCATGCTGCTGGGTTGGACGACCGGGCGGTGAGCGGGGCCGGGGCCGCCGCGCCCGTGCGGGATCCCGGGTTGCAGCCCGAGCGCACCCGGATGGCGTGGCGGCGCACGACGCTCAGCGCGTCGGTGGCCGCGGTGCTGGGGGTGCGGCAGGTGCTGCACGGGCCGGGGACGCCGGTCGCGGTCGCCGCGACCGTGCTGATCGTGCTGGTCTGGCTGGCGTTCCTGCGGGGGGCGCACCGCAGGATGGCGGAGCTGGCGACCGGGCGGCCGCCGGGACTGGCGCCGCGGGCCGCGCTCGCCGTCACCCTGTGGACGGTGGCCCTGGCGGTCTTCGCGATGGCCCTGATCGTCTGAGGGGCCTCGACCGGGGGCGGGCACCCGCCGGTGCGATGATCCGGCTTCTCCGCGGCGCGGTGACACAGGGGTGACGGAACGGGAGATACCACCCGATCCCCACTAGCCTCGGCGCCATGATGACCCTGCACCACGAGCACGCGACGCACGACCACTCCCACGGCCCCGGCTGCGGGCACGCGCCGGTCGAACACGGCGACCACGTCGACTACGCGCACGACGGCCACCTGCACCGGGAGCACTCCGGGCACTGGGACGAGTGCGAACCGGCGGGTCACGTGCCGCACACCGGGCACGACCACCGGCACGGCGCGGACTGCGGCCACGAGTCGGTCGCGCACGGCGACCACGTGGACTACGTGCACGACGGCCACCGGCACGCGGAGCACGACGGCCACTACGACGACCACTGACGAGCGCTGACGACCGCGGACGACCGCTGCCGACTGCTGCCGGTTGCCGACGTCCGTCGACGACCGCCGGGGCTCCCGTTCCGCGGTGACCCCGCCCTCCCCCGGGTCCGCGCGGGCTGGCAGGATGCTGCCCGCCCGTCAAAGCGACCCGGGGAGAGCGCAGATGACCTCAGAGAAGCCCTACCTCGTCCAGCCGGCGCCCGGCGTCTTCGCCTACATACAGCCCGACGGCGGCTGGTGCCTGAACAACGCCGGCTTCGTGACCGGCGGCGGGCGGAGCCTGCTCGTCGACACCGCGGCGACCGAACGCCGGGCCCTGGCCCTGCGGGACGCCATCACCTCGACCGGGTCGCCGCTGCCGCGCACCGTGGTCAACACCCACCACCACGGCGACCACACCTACGGCAACGCCGTGTTCACCCCCGAGGCGCTCGTCCTCGGCCACGACCGCTGCCGCTCCGAGCAGTTGGACGCGGGACGCCAGCTCGAACTGATCTGGCCGGAGACCGACTTCGGCACCCTGCCCATCACCGCGCCCGACCTCACCTACAGCGAGCGCGCCACGGTGCACGTGGGCGACACCGAGGTGGAGGTGATCCACCCGGGCGTCGCGCACACCGTCGGCGACTCGGTGGTGTGGCTGCCGCGGCAGCGGACCGTCTTCACCGGGGACCTGGTCTTCGCCGAGGGCACGCCCTTCCTGGCCATGGGTTCGCTGGCCGGCTCGCTGCGGGCGCTGGAGCTGCTGCGCGCCCTGGACGCGGAGACCGTCGTACCGGGCCACGGGCCGCTGACGGACCCGTCGGCCTACGAGGCCACCGAGCGCTACCTGCGCTACGTCGACCAGCTCGCCCGGGAGGGCCAGGAGCGGGGGGACACCCCGCTGGAGGTCGCGCGGCGGGCGGACCTCGGGGAGTTCGCGCTGTGGAGGGAGAGCGAGCGACTGGTGGCCAACCTGCACCGGGCCTACGCGGAGCTGGACGGCGGCGTCCTCGGGGAGCCGCTGGACATCATGGCGGTGCTGCGGGACATGACGGTGATGAACGGCGGGGTTCCGATCGCCTGCCACGCCTGACGGCGGGGGCGCGGCGGCCACGGCCGCGGGGCGAAGTTTCGGTCCGCACTCTGGACGGCATACCGACCGGTCGGCATGATGGCTGCGAGACATGCGCGCCACCTGAGCGCGCACCCGACCGCGCACCCGACCGGGCACCTCCCGCCCCTTCCGTACGGAGGTCCGCACCATGACCACACCACCGGCCGCCGACCCCCGGGGCCTCGACCTGGAGCGGCTGCGCGCCCACCTCGACCGCGAGCGCCCCGGCCTGGTGTCCGGGCCGCTGAGCGGCCGGCTGATCGAGGGCGGCCGGTCGAACCTCACCTACGAGCTCACCGACGGCGCCGCGCGCTGGGTGGTCCGGCGGCCGCCGCTCGGGCACGTCCTGGCCACCGCGCACGACATGCGCCGCGAGCACCGGGTGATCGCGGCGCTGCACGGCACGGCGGTACCGGTGCCCGGGGCGCTGCTGCTCTGCGAGGACGAGTCGGTGCTCGGCGCGCCCTTCTACGTCATGGAGTACGTGGAGGGGGTGCCCTACCGCACGGCGGGCCAGCTGGCCGCCCTCGGCCCCGAGAGGACCCGCCGGGCGGTGCTCGGCCTGGTGGACACCCTGGTCGAGCTGCACGCGGTGGATCCGCGGGCGGTGGGCCTGGAGGACTTCGGCCGCCCCGAGGGCTTCCTCGACCGGCAGCTGCGGCGCTGGGGCAAGCAGCTGGCCGCCTCCCGGGGGCGCGAGCTGGCCGGCATCGACGAGCTGCACGGCGCGCTCGGCCGGGCCCTGCCCGACTCCCCCGCCGCCACCGTGGTCCACGGGGACTTCCGGCTCGACAACGTGTTGATCGGCGGGCCGGACGACACCATCCGGGCGGTGCTGGACTGGGAGATGTCCACCCTCGGCGATCCGCTGACCGACCTCGGGCTGCTGGTGATGTACAGCTCCGACCTGGGGCTGACCGAATCGCCGGTGAGCACGACGAGCGGGGCTCCGGGCCATCCGGCGCCGGCCGAGCTGATCGAGCGGTACGCCGCCCGTTCGGGCCGGGACACCGGGGCGATCTCCTGGTACACGGCCTTCGCCTGGTTCAAGCTCGCGGTCATCCTCGAAGGCATCCACTACCGCTACACCCTCGGCCAGACCGTGGGAGCGGGTTTCGACCGGATCGGCGAGCTGGTCCCGGTCTTCATCGCACACGGTCTGACCACCCTCCAGGAAGGCTGAGGCACGCGCCCATGGACTTCGCATTCGACGCCCGGACCGAGGAACTCCGCGAGCGGTTGCTCGCGTTCATGCACGAGTACGTCTACCCCGCGGAGTCGGTGGCGGCCGAGCAGCGGGCCCGCCTCGCCTCGCCCTGGGACACCCCGGCGGTCTTCGGCGAGCTCAAGGCCGAGGCCCGCCGCCAGGGCCTGTGGAACCTCTTCTTCGTGGAGGGGCAGGACGGGCACGGCGCGCCGGGCGAGCGGTACGGCGCCGGGCTGACCAACCTCCAGTACGCGCCGCTCGCCGAGATCACCGGCCGCAGTCCGCACCTGGCCCCGATGGCCACCAACTGCGCGGCCCCGGACACCGGGAACATGGAGCTGCTGGCCCAGTTCGGGGACGACGAGCAGAAGAAGCGGTGGCTGGAGCCGCTGCTGGCCGGGGAGATCCGGTCCGCGTTCGCCATGACCGAGCCCGAGGTGGCCTCCTCGGACGCCACGAACGTCGAGACCCGCATCGAGCGCTCCGCGGACGGCGGGAGCTACGTGGTCACCGGGCGCAAGTGGTACATCTCCGGGGCGATGAACCCGGACTGCAAGGTCTTCATCGTGATGGGCAAGACGGACCCGGACCACGCCGATCCGCGCCGCCAGCAGTCGATGATCCTCGTGCCGCGGGACGCTCCGGGCGTCGAGGTCCGGCGCGCCATGAGCGTGTACGGCTACCAGGACCACGACCACGGCGGTCACGCCGAGGTGGTCTTCGACGGCGTGCGGGTCCCGGCCTCCCACCTGATCGGGGACGAGGGCAGCGGCTTCGCCATCGCCCAGGCCCGGCTCGGTCCCGGTCGCATCCACCACTGCATGCGGCTGATCGGGATGGCGGAGCGGGCCATCGAGCTGATGTGCCGGCGCGCCCTGTCCCGTACCGCCTTCGGCAAGGAGCTGGCCGCGCAGGGCGTGGTGCAGAACTGGATCGCGGACGCCCGGGTGACCGTGGAGCAGCTGCGGCTGCTGGTGCTGAAGACGGCCTGGCTGATGGACACGGTGGGCAACCGGGGGGCGCACACCGAGATCCAGGCCATCAAGATCGCGACCCCGCGCGCGGTGGTCGGGATCCTGGACCAGGCGGTGCAGCTGCACGGAGCCGGCGGGGTCAGCCAGGACTTCCCGCTCGCGGAGCTGTGGGCGGCCGCGCGGACGCTGCGGCTGGCGGACGGCCCCGACGAGGTGCACCAGCGGTCGCTGGCGCGGCGGGAGCTGAAGCGGTACCGCTGACGCGCGGGCGGCGGCCGGGGGCACGGGGCGGGCGGGGCCTGCGGGGCCTTCCGGCCCGCGCCCCGGCGGCCGTTCGGGCCGCGAGGGGGACGTTCGACTGGTCTGGACCATCACGAAGGTCCGATATATTCGATAGATCCCCCATCGAAAGTGCCTCTCGTCATGCCTAGCTCCACTCTGGCCCCGGCGCCGGTGACCGCCGCCCCGGTCGCCGCGCCCGCCACCGCGCCCGCCGCCCCGGCGGCCCGGGTCGCCAACCCCGGACCGCTCGGTCTGGCCGCCTTCGCACTGACCACCTTCGTGCTCAGCCTCTTCAACTCGGGCCTGATCTCGAACGCGGCGCTCAGCGCCGTCGTGCTCCCGTTGGCGCTGTTCTACGGCGGTCTGGCGCAGTTCGTCGCGGGCATCATGGAGTTCCGCCGCGGCAACACCTTCGGGACCACGGCGTTCGTCTCGTACGGCGCCTTCTGGATGTCCTTCGCGGGCTACGTGAAGTTCGTCGTCCCGACCCTGCCGGCCGACCAGGCGCACGTCGCCACCGGCTGGTTCCTCGTGGCCTGGTTCGTCTTCACCGCCTACATGTCCGTCGCCGCGCTGAAGCTGGACGTGGCGCACCGCCTGCTGTTCGTCTCGCTGGCGCTCACCTTCCTCTTCCTCGCGCTGGGCGACCTGACCGAGGTCACCGCGCTCGGCCACACCGGCGGCTTCCTCGGCCTGCTGACCGCCGGCATCGCCTGGTACATCTCCTTCGCCGTGGTGGCCGAGGACACGTGGGGCCGCAAGGTCCTCCCGCTGGGCTGATCCCGGCGGCGGGTGCCACGGCTCGACGGTCTACGGACGCAGCGAGCGCAGCAGCAGGTCGGCGAGGTGATCGGCGACCTGCTGCGGCGTGAGCGGACCGTCCTCGCGGTACCAGGTGGACAGGTGGTGGACGGACCCGAAGTGGTAGTCCACGATCAGGTCGGCGGGGGTGACGGCGGCGAAGACCCCGCTCAGCTGGCCCTCTTCGACCAGGGCCCGGAAGCGCTCGTGGTAGCGCCGCCGCTCGGCCCGCACCTGCTTGTACTTCTCCGGGCTGAGCTGGTGCATCGACCGGAAGAAGATCATCGCGTCGTCGAGGTTCTCGATCGTGGTGACCACCACGTCGGCCGCGGCCGCCCGCAGCCGCTCCTCGACGGGCGCCGCGGAGTCGGCGATCGCGTCGAGCCGCTGCTGCTGCAGGCGCAGCATCCGCGCGTACACCTCGTGCAGCAGGTCGTCCTTGGATCCGAAGTAGTGGTAGAGGGCGCCCTTGGTGACCCCTGCCGCCTCGACGATCTCCTGCACGGAGGTGCGGTCGTAGCCGCGCTCGGCGAAGAGCCGGGTCGCGACGGCCAGCAGCCGCTGCGGGACCGGCGCGTCCGGCGCCGCGGCGCCGTCCTTGGGCCGCGCGGACCCGCCCGGCGGGCGCGTGGACTCCTGCGGGCGCGTGGACTCCTGCTGCCGCGCCGGCTCCCTGGTTTCCATGGCCTTCGCCTTCCCTTCGCCTTCACCTTCGAACGCGACGCGCCCACCGCTGGTTTTCAGCCGCGCTCGCGCAGTTCCCGTCGCAGGATCTTGCCACTGGTCGTCTTCGGGAGAACAGGCAGTATCTCGACCTGGCGCGGGTACTTGTACGCGGCGATGCGCTCGGCGCAGTACGCGGACAGTTCGGCGGGCTCCACGGACATACCGGGGCGAAGGCTGACGTACGCCTTCACACTCTCCCCCCGATACGGGTCCGGAACGCCCACGACGGCGGCTTCGCGGACGGCCGGGTGCGTGTAGAGGAGGTCCTCGACCTCGCGCGGCCAGACCTTGAAACCGGACGCGTTGATCATGTCCTTCTTGCGGTCGACCACATAGAGCCAGCCATCCGCGTCCATGAAGCCGATGTCCCCCGTGCGCAGTTCGCCGTCCGGGAAGGCCTCGGCCGTGTCGGCGGGCAACCGCCAGTAGCCGGGCACCACCTGGGGCCCGCGGACGGCGATCTCCCCGCTCTCGCCGAGCGGCACCTCGGCGCCGCGCTCGTCGAGGATGCGCACGACCGTGTCCGCGCCCGGGACCCCGACGGAGAGGGTGCCGGAGGCCGGGTCGACCGGCGCTTCGAGGTGCGGGGGCACCGAGGCGCAGGGGGCGGTGCATTCGGTGAGCCCGTAGCCGTTGCGCAGGTAGAAGCCGAAGGCGGCGCGCAACCGCTCGACCAGCGCGGGCGGCAGCGGGGCCCCGCCCGAGGAGATCACCTCGAACGAGGCGAAGTGGTCCCGGGTGGCGCCCGGGTGGGCGGCGAGCGCCATGAAGGCGGTGGCCGGGCCGACGGTGTAGGCCGGGCGGTGTTCGAGGAAGGCGTCCAGGACCACGCCGGCGTCGAAGCGGTGGGCGAGGGCGAGGGTGCCCGCGTTGCGGAAGCAGGCCGCGAGTTCGCAGACCAGGCCGGTGATGTGGAAGAGCGGGGCGAGGGCGAAGTAGGTGGCGCCCTCGGGGACCGGGTGGGCGCTCACCTGGCGCTCCGCGTTGTGGGTGATCGCACCGTGCGGGTTCAGGGCGCCCTTGGGGGTGCCGCTGGTGCCGGAGGTGTAGCTGATGAGCGCGGTGTCGGCGGGGCCGGTGTCCGGGGCGGCGGGGGCGCGGTGGCCGCGGCCGGCCACCGCGAGGAAGTCCTCGGCGGTGCCGTCCGGCAGCGCCGGGTCCGGATCCGGGTCCCGGTCCTGGTCCGGGTCCAGGACGCGGGTGTCGCCGCGGGTCTGGAAGTCCAGGTCGCGGGCGGTGAGCACGGTGCGCACGTCCGTGCCCCCGACGGTCCCCGCCAGGTACGCCGCCCAGGCGCGGCGGTCGCAGACCAGCGCGGCGGCCCCGGAGTCGCGCAGGACGTGCGCCACCTCGGCCGACTTGTACATGGGGTTGAGCGGGACCACGACGGCCCCGACCTTCCAGGCGGCGAGGACGGCGAGCGCGAAGTGGGGGGTGTTCTGGAGCATGACCGCGACCCGGTCCCCCGCCCGCACCCCGCGCCCGGCGAGGTACCCGGCGACGGAGTCGGAGAGCGCGTCCGCCCCGGCGTAGTCGATCCGCGCGTCGAAGTAGGCGAGCGCGGTCCGGCCCGGGGCCCGGGCCACGGCGTCGCGGAAGGCGTGCAGCACCGTGGGCGGCGGGCTCACCGGCGCCCGCTGGGCGGCGGTGAGCCGGCCGAGCCAGGGGCGCGCGGCGTAGGGCGAGCCGGGCGGCGTCGGGTGCGGGGCCCGCGCGGGCCCTTCCCCGTGGGGCCGGGGGTCCTGGTGCGCGGGGCGGGTCACCGGGTCTCCCACTTCTGCTGGAGGTGGTTCATCCCGCTGAGCCAGCGGTCGGGGTCGGCGGCGCGGGCCGCGGCGTATCCGGCGACCTCGGGGTGCGGGAGGATCAGGAACCGGTCCTGGGCCATGCCGTCGAAGAGGGCGTCCACGACCGCCGCGGGTTCGATGGCGGTCGGCGCGAGCACCAGCTCGCCGGCGGAACCAGCGGCCGTCAGCATGTCGGTGCGCACTCCCTGCGGGCAGATGGCGTGGACCCGGATCCCGCGGTGGCGGTAGGTCAGCGACAGCCATTCGGCGAAGGCGAGTGCACCGTGCTTGGTGACACTGTACGGCGCGGCTCCGATCATGGTGAGGAGCCCGGCGGCCGAGACGGTGGAGACGAACCGGCCGCCGCCCCGCTCCAGCCAGTGCGGCAGCAGCGCGCGGGCCGCCCGGACGTGGGCCATCACGTTCGTCTGCCAGGCGGCGTCCCAGACGGCCTCGTCGGCGAAGGCGTCGCCGCCCGAGGCGAGCCCGGCGTTGGCGCAGTAGACGTCCACCGTGCCGCCCAGTGCCTCGCGGGCCTCGGCCACGACGGCCGAGGCGTCGCCGGGCAGCGCGATCGCCGACGGGCCGATCTCCCCGGCCACGCCCTCGGCCTTCGCGGGGTCGAGGTCGTTGACCACGACGGTCGCGCCCTCGGCGGCGAACCGGTGCGCGAGGGCGGCGCCGATCCCGCCGCCCGCGCCGGTGACGACGACGCGCGCGCCCTCGTACCCGCGCCGGTCGTCGGGCGTGCCGCCGTCCGGGCCCCGGTCGGGTTCGCGCCGTTCCTGCCGGCCGTGCTGCTCCGTGCCCACTGGATCCGCCCCTCGTCGCCTGCCGTCGCCCGCGCCGGATCGCGCCGGTCGACGGCAGACTAACCAGTCGGTATGCCGGGGTGGAAGGGTGCCGACGCCTAGCGTGGGCCGATGGATCTGTCGCGACGGGGACTGCTGGGAGTGGCCGGGGCACTGGGGGCCGCGGGCGCGGTGGGCGCCGCGGCGCCGGGGCCGGGGCGGGGCCGGACGCCGGGGCGGGTGGTGACCGGGCTGGAGCGGCTGATGGCCGAGGGGTACGGGCAGCTCGCCGGGCAGCGGGTCGGGGTGGTGACCAACCCCACCGGGATCACCGCCGACGCGCGCCACCTGGTCGACGTGCTGCACGCGGACGAACGGGTGCGCCTGGTGGCGGTGTTCGGGCCGGAGCACGGTTTCCGCGGGACCGCCCAGGCGGGCGGGTCGGAGGGGACCTCCCGGGACCCGGCGACGGGACTGCCCGTCCACGACATCTACGGCAAGAGCGGGCAGGCGCTCGCGGACGTCTTCACGGCGGCCGGCGTGGACACCGTGGTCTTCGACGTCCAGGACGTGGGCGCGCGGTTCTACACCTACATCTGGACGCTGTACGACTGCATGCGGGCGGCCGCGCTGGCGGACAAGGCCCTGGTGGTCCTGGACCGGCCCAATCCGGTGGGCGGGGCCCGGGCCGCGGGTCCGGTGCTGGAGCGGGCGTACGCCAGCGGCGTGGGCCGGGAGCCGATCGCGCTCGCGCACGGGATGACGGCGGCCGAGCTGGCGCTGCTGTTCAACGGCGAGTTCCTGGCGGCGCGGCCGGTGCGGTTGCGCACGGTCGCGATGTCCGGATGGCGGCGTCGGGACCGGTTCGGGGCGACGGGGTTGCCGTGGGTGCCGCCGAGCCCGAACGTGCCGACCCCGGAATCGGCGCTCGCCTACGCCGGGACCTGCCTGTTCGAGGGGACGAACCTGTCGGAGGGGCGGGGCACCACCACCCCCTTCCAGGTGCTGGGCGCGGAGGGCGTCGACCGGCGGTGGGCGCGGGAGGCGGACGCGTTGGGGCTGCCGGGGGTGTGGTTCCGGGAGGCGTACTTCACCCCGTCCTTCTCCAAGCACGCCGGGCGGGTGTGCGGCGGGGTGCGGCTGCTGGTGCACGACCCGGAGGCCTTCGACCCGGTGCGGACCGGGATCGGGCTGCTGGTGAGCGCGCGCAGCAGTTGGAGCGGCTTCGCGTGGCGCGCGGACCACTGGATCGACCGGCTGACCGGCTCGGACCGGGTCCGGCTGATGGTGGACGCCGGGGCGGGGGTCGCGGAGATCGCGGCGGACTGGGAGGCGGGGCTGGCGCGGTTCGCCGCGGTCCGCGAGAAGTACCTGCTCTATCCCTGAGGCGCGTGCCGGGGGGACCTGCCCGTGGGATCTGCCCCGGGGACCTGCCGCTGCGGTCCGTGCGGTCGCGGGGCTGGCCGGTCGGGGGCGCCCGCAGGATGCTGTCGGCACCGGCCGCGCCGCGGCCCGGCGGTGCGACGCGGAGGGGGACGTCATGGCGGGTGCGGAAGGGCCGGGCGCGGCTGCTGGGGCCTCTGGTGTGGGCGTACGCCCGTACGCGGAGCTGGTCTTCGACGCCGACGGGGACGTGGATCCGGCGTCCCGGGACGCGGTGGCCCGGCTGGACGCGACGGACCTGTTCGTCTTCGCGCACGGGTGGAACAGCGACCGGAGCACCTCCACCCGGCTCTACGACCACTTCTTCGCGCCGTTCCCCGGACTGCTGGGGGCGGGGGTGCGGCCCGGGTACGTGGGGGTGTTCTGGCCGTCGACGGCCTTCGCCGACGATCCGCAGCCGGACTTCGGACACCTGGGCGCGGTCGCGGACCCCGGGTACGCGGTGCGGTTGGATCCGCGGACGCGGTCGGCGCTCGGGGAGTTCTGGCCGGGCCGGGAGGCCGAGTTGGACCGACTGGCGCAGCTTCTCGAGGAACAGCCGGAGTCGGCCGCCTCCCTCATCGAATTCGGCGCCTTGATACGGGAGTTGAGCGGTACGGATGCTCCGGCGGGCCCGGGGGCGAGCGCGCCCGGCCCGGTGCCGCTGATGTTCACCGAGGACGTGCTGGTGGTGTGCCGGGCCTTCACGGAGGCACTGGCGCAGACCGGGGCGCTGGACGGCGCACCCCCGGCGGCGGGGGCGCGGGGCCTCTCGGCGGGATCCGCCGCGCACTCCCTCTGGAACGGCGCCAAGGAACTGCTGCGGCAGGCCGCCTACTACCGGATGAAGCACCGCGCCGGGGTCGTCGGCGAGCACGGGCTCGGCCCGGTGCTGGCGGGGCTGGGACGGACGCCGGGCGGCGGGACCGGCCCGCGGATCCACCTGATCGGGCACAGCTTCGGGGCGCGGGTGGTCTCCTTCGCGCTGCGCGGGCTGCCGGCGGCCGGACCGCGCCCCGTACGCTCGGTGACCCTGCTCCAGGGGGCCTTCTCCCACTACGCGTTCGCCTCCCGACTGCCGTCCGGGGCGGGCTCCGGCGACCTGCACGGTCTCCAGGCGAGGGTGGACGGACCGGTGGTCGCCTGCCATTCGAGCTTCGACACGGCGCTGAAGGTGTTCTACCCGCTGGCCTCCCGGATGGCCGGGGACGCGACCGGATTCGCGGGTTTCGACGCCCGGTGGGGTGCGCTCGGGCACGACGGCATCCAGGAGGTGCCCGGCTCGGCACGGCTGACCTTGGACGCGGCGCTGCGCGGCGGGCTGCCGACCGGTGGGTGCGTGAGCGTGGACGCGGCGTCCGTGGTGCGTCGCGGAGGGGCGCCTTCCGGGGCGCACAGCGACGTCTGCCACGAGGAACTGGCCCGTCTGGTCACACTGGCGGGGCGCGTGGGGCGCTGACTTCCGGCCATGTGCCACCCGCACGCCTCGACCGCCCCCGCATGCGCCCGCGCCCGGGCGGGCATGTTGGGCACATCAAGGACATGTGACGTCACTCGATGCCGTGTGCGGGCACGAGCGCGACGGAGGTGCAGGTGTGATGGCGGGTTTCCGTAGTCTGGCGTACCAGGTGCGCGACGCGGGCAACGACCGGGCCCTGCGGCGCCATTCACTGCGCCGCTGTCTGGAGCGTTTCGCCCCGTACGGGCACCGGGCGACCTGGTGGCACCTGTGCGACCGGCACGGGATAGGCCCCGACGACCGGGGCGCGGACCCGCTCAGGCTGGTCGCGGCCCTGGAGGAGCTGGAGGACGCGCGGGCGGTGTGGCTGGAGTACGAGCGCCACTTCGCCGAGCGTCGGCGCCGGGAGAAGCACGACGGGCTGCGGCGCCCGGAGTGGGCGTGGAGCGGCGAGGCGGTCGTGCGGTGCGCCGACCCGGACGTCCGCCCGGAGGGCGCGCTGGGCGAGGTGCTGCGGCGGCTGGTGAAGGCACTGGAGTCGGAGCCGGGCACGGCGTGCCCGGTGTGCGGGGACCAGGAGCTGCGCTGGAACGCCCCGGCCGGGCCCGGCCACTGGGTGGGACCGGTGTGCGCGGGCTGCGGGATCGTGGTGCCCAGACCCGCGCTCGCGGATTCGGCGTGACGGGCGCGGGTACGGGTGCGGGCACGGATGCGCGGGCGGTGCGGGGGGCCGGAGGCGTGCGGCCCGACCGGGTCCGCTTGCAGGTGTCGCTGAACGGGTCGCGGACCGCGGCCGACGGGGCCGCGGTGCCGATGTCCCCGCGGGCACTGGTGGAGTCGGCGCTGCGGTCGGTGGCCGCCGGGGCCGCGGAGGTGCTGGTGCGCCCGCGGACCCCGTGCGGGCGCGAGAGCCTGTCGCCGCGGGTGGTCGGGCCGGTGCTCCGGGCGCTGCGGGAGGGCGGGGTCGCGGTGCCGCTGGTGGTGTGCGCGAGCGTGGGCGCGGAACCGGACCCCGGGGCGCGGGTGGCCCGGGTGCGCTCCTGGGAGGTGCTGCCCGACCGGGCCGAGGTGCACTGCGCCGAGCCGGGGGCGGTGGACCTGGCGGCCGCGCTGGCGGAGCGGGGGGTGGCCGTGGACGCGGTGGTGCCGGCGGGCGTCGGGGGCGGCGCGGGGGCCGGGCCGCGGGTGGTCGCGGTGGCCGGAGCGGCGCGGCTGGTGGTGGAGGTGGGGGGCGCCGGTGCGGGGGGCGGAGGTGCGGGGGGCGGGGTGGACGGGAGTGGCGCTGGTGGGGTGCGCGAGGTGCTGGTGTACGGCCGTGACGGCGCCGCCTGGGGAGCCTTGCTCCGCGGCGCGGGGGTGGGGCCGCACCGATGGGTCCGGACCGGGCTGGGCGACGTACTCCTCTTGCCGGACGGTCGCCCGGCCCGTTCCAACGAAGAACTGGTGGCTGCGGCGCTGGGCCTGCTCGCCACCGGGACGCCCCGCTACTGGGGTGTGACGTAGAGGCGGGAACCGGTGATGCGGTCACCGAAGACGTCGTCCGGGTTGGACAGCACGCAGGTCTCCAGCGAGAGGCAGCCGCAGCCGATGCAGTCGCTCAAGTGGTCGCGCAGGCGCCCGAGTTGCTTGATGCGCTGATCGAGCTCGGCGCGCCAGTTCTCGGACAGCCGGGCCCAGTCCTCGTGGGTGGGGGTGCGCTCCTCGGGGAGCTGCGCCAGCGCCTCGCGGATCGTGAGCAGCGGGATGCCGACGCGTTGGGCGGCGCGCACGAAGGCGACCCGGCGCAGCGCGTCACGGGTGTAGCGGCGCTGGTTCCCCGCGGTGCGGCGGCTGCTGATCAGGCCCTTGGTCTCGTAGAAGTGGAGCGCGGAGACCGCCGCGCCGCTGCGCGCGGACAGCTGGCCGACGGTGAGTTCGTGGACTTTTTCGGGAATCTGCGGCACCGGGCCGAGCGTAGTCGGTGGCCGGGCCACGGATGCCCGGGGTCGTCCGTTGACAGGGGCGGGCGGTCCCAGCATGCTGAGCAAGCGCTTATTCGTTGACCGAGGGGCAGGGACACGCACATGGCCGAGCCGAGGATCTTCACGTCCGCCGAGGAACTGCGCGGGGGGATCGGTGAGCCGCTCGGGCCGAGCGAGTGGCTGGAGATCGACCAGAAGCGGGTCGACCTCTTCGCGGACGCCACCGGTGACCACCAGTGGATCCACGTGGACCCCGAGCGCGCGGCGTCCGGACCCTTCGGGACGACCATCGCCCACGGGTACCTGACGCTGTCGCTGCTGCCGAGCCTGGTGCCGCAGACGATGCGGGTCGAGGGCATGAAGATGGGCATCAACTACGGGGTCGACAAGGTCCGTTTCCCCGCTCCCGTGCCCGTCGGCTCGCGCCTGCGGTCCACCGCCGTGATCACCGAGGTCACGGAGGCGGGCGGCGGGGTGCAGGTCGCGGCGACGGTCACCATCGAGCGCGAGGGCGGCGACAAGCCGGTGTGCGTGGCGCAGACGGTGTCCCGCTACTACTTCTGAACCGACTTGGTGGGTCGGGGCGGTGGGGGCGCGCGGCCGTGGTGCTACGGGTGCGCGCCGACCATGCGGAGCACGAGGCCGGCGTAGAGGGCGCCGACCTCGTCGGGCGTGCGCTGACCGGCCGTGCTGAACCAGCGGGCCACGTCGATGCACAGCGACAGCACGGCGAGGGTGGTGCCCGGCACGTCCGGCACGTCGAACTCCCCCGCACCGACCCCGTCCGCGAGGATCCGGCGGACGGCGGCGTCGCTGCGTCGGCGCAGCGCCACGATTTCGGAGCGGTGCTCCGGAGCGAGAGCATCGAGCTCGTACTGGACCACCCGCGCGGTGGTGTGGTGCGCGGCGTGCCAGAGCACGAAGGACCGGACGGCGGCTTCGAGCCGCTGGGCGGCGGTGCCGGGCCCGTCCGCGGCGGTCTCCAGGATCTCCAGGGCCTTGTCGTGGCCGATCCGGCTGATCCGGTGGAGCAGCTCTTCCTTCGTCTTGTAGTGGATGTAGAGCGCGGCCGGGCTCATCCCGGCCCGCCCCGCGATGTCGCGCGTGGTCGTGGCGTGGTAACCGCGCTCGGCGAAGGCCTCGACGGCGGCGAGCAGCAGCCGGCGCGCGGCGTCGGGGGTGACCTCCGACCACGGCTGGTAGCCGCCGGTCGTCGCCTCGTCCGCGATGTCCATCGCCCGCTCACCCTCTTCGCCGTGCTCGTCCCCGTGTGGAAGTGAACACCTTACCGGAGGGTGAGCAAGCGCTTAGCGGTCCTGCGCGGGCTTCGGCGCCGACCGCGGCGAGAAGGGGTCGTACTCCGTCATGATCTTCTCCATCCGGGCCTGGTCGACCCGGGTGACGATCTGCGTCACCTCCTGGCGGTCACGGACCACCTTGGCGAGGGTGAAGGCGGAGGTGACGAGGTAGAGCACCGCGATGCCGAGGAAGGCCCGCACCCACGCGTTCGCCTCCAGGTTGTAGATCCCCAGGGCGACGGCCCCCATGGCGACGCCGAAGGAGGCGACGGCCTGGCCGTAATAGGCCCCCGTGTTCTGCTGCTTGACCGGTGTCTCGTTCATGGGTCCAGCATCGCGAGCGGGTGCGGCCGGGGTAATCCGCGCACGTACTCAGGTGCGTTCACCCCGGTACTCAGGCGCGGGGGCCCGCCGGACCGGTCAGAAGGCCGAAACCCCGGTCAGGGCGCGGCCGATGAGCAGCTTCTGGATCTGACTGGTGCCTTCGTAGAGGGTCATGACGCGGGCGTCGCGCAGCAGCTTCCCCGCCGGGTACTCGTCGATGTAGCCGTAACCCCCGTGCACCTGGAGGGCGTTGCTCGCCGCGCGCACCGCGGCCTCGGAGGCGAAGAGCTTCGCGGTCGAGGATTCGGCCGCGAAGGGCAGTCCGCGGTCGATGAGGTCGGCGACCCGCCAGGTGAGCAGTCGGGCCGCGTCCACGTCCACGCTGATGTCGGCGATCAGCTCCTGGACGAGCTGGTGGCCGGCGATCGACTTGCCGAACTGCTCGCGCTGGGCGGCGTACGCGAGCGCCGCGTCCAGCGCCGCCTGGGCGATGCCGACGCAGCCCGCGGCGACCGACATCCGGCCCTTGGCCAGCGCGGACATCGCGACCGAGAACCCCTTGCCCTCGGGGCCGAGCATCGCGGCGCCCGGAACGCGCACGTCGGCGAAGACGAGTTCGGCGGTGGCCTGGCCGCGCAGGCCGAGCTTGCCGTGGATCTCGCGGCGGGTCAGGCCGGGGCTGTCGGTGGGGACGAGGAAGGCGGAGATCCCGCGGTGGCCGGGCTCGTCGTTGGTGCGGGCGAAGACGAGGACGACGTCCGCCCAGGTGCCGTTGGTGATGAAGGTCTTGGCGCCGTTGACGGTGTAGGTGTCGGTGGCGGGGTCGTGTGCGGCGCGGGTGGTGAGGTTGCCCGCGTCCGATCCGGTGCCGGGCTCGGTGAGGCCGAAGCAGCCGAGGGCGTCACCGGAGCACAGGCGCGGCAGCCAGGCCCGCTTCTGCTCCTCGCTCCCCCAGGCGGCGACGGTCTTGGCGACCAGGCCGAGCGAGACGGAGACGATGCCGCGCACGGCGGAGTCGGCGCGGCCCAGCTCCTCGGTGACCAGGACGTAGGCGAGGTGGTCGCCGCCGGAGCCGCCGTACTCCTCGGGGACGGTCAGGCCGAGGAAGCCGACGGCGCCGAGCTTCTTGACGATGGCCCGGTCCACGCTCTCGGCGCGGTCCCATTCGGCGGCGTACGGCGTGATCTCACGGTCCGCGAAGTCGCGGGCGAGGCGGCGGACCGCGGTCTGCTCCTCGCTGAGTTCCAGGTTCACGGCCACTCCTCGACGACGGACCATTAAATTAGCACCGGTAGTTTAAGCGGGGCAGGCCCTACTATGTGCCGCATGGCCAGACCGCGCAAGCCCCTCCTCAGCAGAGAACGCATCGTCACGGCAGCCGGGGCGCTCGTGGACGCGGAGGGGCTGGAGGCGGTCTCGACCCGGCGGCTGGCGGCGGCCCTGGGGGTCAGCGGGCCGTCCCTCTACAACCACTTCCGCACCAAGGACCAGATCCTGGAAGCGGTCGCGGACGCGGTGAGCGCCCGGGTGGACCTGTCGATGTTCGAGGAGGGCGATCCGCGCGACTGGCGCACGGCCCTGGCCGACTGGGCGCACTCCTACCGGGACGCGCTGGCCGACCATCCGCACATCGTGCCGGTACTGGCCCGGGGGCCGGGGCGCCGACCGGCCGGACTGCGGGTGGCCGACGCGGTGTTCGGCGCGATGACGGCGGCGGGGTGGCCGCCCGCGCAGGCGACGCGGATCGGCGCGCTGATGCGGTACTTCATCCTGGGTTCGGCGGTGGCCTCGTTCGCCGGGGGCTTCGTGGACGACGAGGCGGCGTACGACCCCGCGGACTACCCGCACCTGGGCCAGGCCCACCTCCTGGCCGAGCGCCAGCGCGAGGTCGACCAGTCCGCCTTCGAAACGGGCCTGACGGCCCTACTGGACGGCCTCACCCTCCAGTACGAGGCCCTGCGGACCGCGTAGCCGACGCGGCGGGCGCACGGCCACCGGGTGCATGCCGCCCGGGGGCGCGGGCCGAGCCCAGCCCCCACCAGCCCCACCTGCCCCACCAGCCCCGTCGGTGCTTGAGGCGCACACCGACGGGGGCGAGGCGGGGGCCCGGCCCGGGCGCGGGTTCGGCGGGACGGCGGGGGCGGGGGGCGGCGAGGGCGGCGGGGGCGGCGGGACGGCCTAGAACACGACCAGGGACCGACCCCCCTTGCCCGCAAGCATCGCGTCGAAGGCCGCAGGAATGCCGTCGAGCCCGATCCGGTCGGTCACCAGCGCCCCGAGGTCGAGGCGCCCGGCCCGAACGTGCGCGGCCAGCACCGGCAGGTCCCGCGCCGGGTCGCTGTTGCCGTAGACGCAGCCGGTGAGGGTACGGGCGAAGTGGAAGATCTCCAGGGCGTGGAAGCTGACCTGCTGTTCCTTGCCCCCGATCCCGACGACCGTCGTACGGCCACCGCGGCGGGTGGACTCCCAGGCGCCGCGGATGGTCTCGGCCCGGCCGACGCACTCGACGGCGACGTCCACGCCCCGGCCACCGGTGAGCGCGCGGATCTCCTTGGCGGTGGTGTCGGAGGCGAGCACGAACTCGGTGGCACCGGCCGCCCGGGCCAGTTCCTCCTTGGCCGGTGAGACGTCCACGGCCACGATCGGACCGGCCATCGCGATCCGCGCCGCCTGGAGCGCGGCCAGGCCGACCCCGCCGACGCCGAAGACCGCGACGGACTCGCCGGGGCGCACCTTGGCGCTGTGGTGGACGGCGCCGTAACCGGTCAGGACGGCGCAGCCGAGCAGCGCCGCCTCCGCGAGCGGGACCCCGTCCGGTGCGGGCAGCACGCAGTTCGCCGCGACGACGGTCTCCTCGGCGAAGGCGGCCACATTGAGCCCCGGGTGCAGCTCGGTGCCCTGGGCGTCGTGGGCGTAGACCGCGCCGACCCCCGCGAGGGCGTTGACGCAGAGCCACACCTCGCCGATGGAGCAGTGGTGGCACTGCCCGCAGGACGGGGCCCAGTTGAGGACCACCCCGTCCCCGGGGGCGACGTGGGTGACGCCCTCGCCGACGGCGAGCACGATGCCGGAGCCCTCGTGGCCGAGGACGGCGGGTACGGGCACCCTCATGGTGCCGTCGGTGAGGGAGAGGTCCGAGTGGCAGACCCCGGCGGCGGTGAGCCTCACCCGGACCTGCCCGGGTCCGGGATCGGGGAGCACGATGTCCCGGATCTCCAGGGGCGCTCCGATGGCGGGCAGGATGGCGGCGCGGACCATGGTCGTCGTCTCCGTGTTTCCGGGGCTCAGAACTGCAGGGACTTGGTCTGGAGGTACTCGGCCAGGCCGTGCGGGCCCAGCTCGCGGCCCACGCCGGACTGCTTGTAGCCGCCGAAGGGGGCGAGCGGATTGAAGCGGCCTCCGTTGATGTCCACCTGGCCGGTGTCCATGCGGCGCGCGAAGGCGACGGCGGTCGCCTCGTCCGCCGCCCACACCGCGCCGCCCAGACCGTAGACGGTGCCGTTGGCGATGCGCAGGGCCTCGTCCTCGTCGTCGTAGGCGAGGATCGACAGGACGGGGCCGAAGATCTCTTCCTGGGCGATGGTCATGTCGGGGGTGACGTCCGCGAAGACGGTGGGCGCGACGAAGTAGCCGCGCTCCGCGGGAGCGTCGGAGCCGCCGGTGACCAGGCGGGCGCCTTCCTCCACGCCCTTGGCGATGTAGCCGCGGACGCGGTCGTGCTGCTTGGCGTTGACGACCGGGCCGAGGCGGGTGGCCGGGTCGCACGGGTCGCCGGTGGGGTACTTGGCGACCGCGGCGGCGGCGAGGGTGACGGCTTCCTCGTAGTCGTCGCGGTGGACGAGCATCCGGGTCAGCGCGTTGCAGCTCTGGCCCGTGTTGTTCATGACGTGTCCGACGCCGGCCGCGACCGCCTTGGCGAGGTCGGCCCCCGGCAGGATGACATTGGCCGATTTGCCGCCCAGTTCGAGGGCGACGCGCTTCACGGCGGCGCCCGCGGTGGCGCCGATCTGCTTGCCGACGGCGGTCGACCCGGTGAAGGAGACGAGGTCCACCCCGGGGTGGGCGGCCAGTGCCTGTCCGGCGACCGGTCCGGTGCCGGTCACCAGGTTGAACACGCCGGCGGGGATGCCCGCCTCGTGCACGGCTTCGGCGAAGAGCTGCGCGGTCAGCGGGGTGTCCTCGGCGGGCTTGAGGACGACGGTGCAGCCTGCGGCGAGAGCGGGTGCCACCTTGGCAACGACCTGGTGCAGGGGATAGTTCCAGGGGGTGATGGCGCCGACGACACCGATCGGTTCGAGGAGGACGGTGGAGTTGCCCAGCCGCTCCTCGAAGGCGTACGTCGCGCCCAGTTCGGCGAAGGAGTCGGCCACGGCGATGGGCGCCCCGACGTGGACCATCTCGGAGAATCCGAGCGGGGAACCGAGTTCCGCGGTGATGGTCTGCGCGATCTCGCCCTTGCGGGCGACCAGGACGTCCCGCAGGGCGGCTATCCGCGCGGCCCGTTCGGCGGGCGGGGTCGCCGCCCAGCCGGGCAGCGCGGCGCGGGCGGCCCGGACACCCGCGTCCACGTCCTCTTCGGTCCCGGCCGGAACGCTGCCGATGACCTGCTCGTCGGCCGGGTTGACGACGTCGATCCGGTCCCGTCCGACGGCGGGCCGCCATTCCCCGCCGATGTACATCCCGTCGTGGGCCTTCATCGCATTCCTCCCGAGCGCGAGCGTGAACCGCATGGACCGCATGGACCTCGCGGTCACCCTACAAACTAGCGTCGGTAGTTTTGTGGGCGCCAGGGTCAGATGATGCCGAAAAGCATCCCCGCCCCCAGGACCACGAGCGAGGTCAGGGCGGCCCACTTCACCGTGAAGCGGGTGTGGTCACCGAATTCGACCTTGGCCATGCCGACGAGGACGTAGACCGCCGGGACGAGCGGGCTGGACATGTGCAGGGCCTGGCCCACCAGCGAGGCCCGGGCGATCTCGAGCGGGGAGACGCCGTGCGCGGCGCCGGCCTCGGCGAGGACGGGCAGGACACCGAAGTAGAAGCCGTCGTTGGACATGAAGTAGGTGAGGGGCAGGCTCAGCAGCCCCGTGACCAGCGCCATGTGCGGACCCATGCCGTCGGGGATGGCGCCGACCAGCCAGCCCGCCATGTCCTTGACCATGCCGGTCCCGGAGAGGACGCCGGTGAAGACGGCGGCGGCGAAGACCATGCCCGCGACGTTGAGGACGTTGTCGGCGTGCGCGGCGATCCGGGCCTTCTGGTCCGCCATGTTGGGGTAGTTGACGGTGAGCGCGAGGGCGGCGCCGAGGAGGAAGAGCACCGGGATGGGGAGCAGTTCCATGATCATGGCGGTGAGCAGCGCGACGGTGAGGGCGGCGTTGAACCAGTAGAGCCGCGGCCGCAACGTGGCCCGGTGCGGATCCAGCCCCTGGAACCCGTCCTCCTCCGCGACGGGTGCGGCGGACGCCGCAGCACCCGCACCACCGGTGCCGGCACCGGACCCGGACCCGGACCCGGTGGCAACGGGCGCGGTGGCACCAGGCGCAGTGGCATTGGACGCAGTGGCATTGGACGCGGTGGCGCCCGTACCGGCCGCGACCAGGAGCTCGGCCTCGGCCGTGGCCTCGGCGTCGGCCACGGTTTCCATGCTGCCGGCGGCCTTTCCTCCGTCCGCCTCACCCGGCAGGGAGAGCGCGCCCACGCGGCGGCGCTCGCGCAGCCCGAGCACGTAGGCCAGGACGAAGACGCACACCAGACCGGCGGCCAGGGCCGGGATCATCGGCACGAAGATGTCGCCCGCGTCCAGCTTGAGCGCGGTCGCGGCGCGGGCGGTCGGGCCGCCCCACGGGAGCGTGTTCATGACGCCGTTGGCCGTGGCGGCGACCCCGGTCATGACCACGAGGCTGAGGCCGAGCCGCTTGTAGAGCGGGTACATCGCCGACACCGTGATCATGAAGGTGGTCGACCCGTCCCCATCGAGCGAGACGATCGCGGCCAGCACCGCCGTGCCGACCACCACGCGCATCGGATCGGCCTTGCAGAAGCGCAGGATGCCGCGGACGATCGGGTCGAAGAGGCCCACGTCGATCATCACGCCGAAGTAGACGATGGCGAACATGAGCATGGCTGCGGTCGGCGCGAGTTTTCCGACGCCGTCGATGACGTAGTCGCCCAAGTGCGCGCCCTTGCCGGCGAACACGCAGAAGAGCGCGGGGATGAGGACGAGCGCCGCGATCGGCGACATTTTCTTCATCATGATCAGAACCAGGAAGGTCGCGATCATGGCGAAGCCGAGGAAGGTCAGCATGCTGGGAAGGTAGGTGTCCGCCGGTAACGCCAACAAGACGTCGACGCGTGAGCAATACGAGCAAAACCCCAGCTCAGGGCAGGGGTGCCAGCTCCACGGGGAAACCGTTGAGCACGGCGGTGCCCGACAGCGGGTCGAGCCGGGAGCCGTCCAGGAGCTGATTGACATTGACTCCGGGCGCCACCGCGGCCGCGCCCAGGCGCGTGCCGGGACGGTCGTGGCCCCAGCCGTGCGGAAGGCTGACCACGCCGGCGCGGATCGCGTCGGTGACCTCGACCGGAACCTCCAGGCTGCCGCCGTCGGCGGTGATCCTGGCCCGGCCGCCGTCGGCGAGCCCCAGGCGTCCGGCGTCCTGCGGGTGGACCTGGAGGGTGCAGCGGTTGGAACCGCCCGTCAGCGACGGGACGTTGTGCAGCCAGCTGTTGTTGGACCGCAGGTGGCGGCGGCCCACGAGCACGAGGGTGTCGGGCCGTTCGGCAAGGGCCTCTCGCAGCCGGGGCAGCTCGGCGGCGATCGGGCCCGGCAGGAGTTCGATCCGGCCGCTGCGGGTCTTGAGCAGGCCCGGCAGGCGCGAGGCGAGCGGGCCCAGGTCCACGCCGTGCGGTGCGGCGCGGAGGTCCTCCAGGGCGAGGTCGTAGGGACCCAGGCGCAGCATCATGTCGAGACGTCGCTCGGGACCGTTGCGCCCCGCCAACATGCGGGCCTGTACCGCCGGGTCGGTACCGGAGAGCGGGGAGTGGGGGTCAGCGGCGGCCCGCGCCAGGGTGTCGGCGATGACGGCTTCGTCCACGCTCGCGGGATCGGTCCCGTGCCGCCCGGTGACGGCGAGGATCAGCCGGGCGTGGATCTCGCACTCGTCCATCCGCCCCTCCTCCAGCGGGATGGCGGGGGGCGAGTAGCGGGCCTGGTTGTGTACGGCGAAGCCGTTGAAGGCGAAGTCGAAGTGGGCGCTCTGCGCGGGCGGCGGCGGGGGCAGGACGACATGGGCGTGACGCGAGGTCTCGTTGAGGTACGGGTCCACCGAGACCATGAAGTCGAGTCCGGACAGCGCCCGGTCGAGCCGGTCCCCGTCGGGAGCGGACAGCACCGGGTTGGCGGCGACGGAGATCACCACCCGGACCTGCCCCTCCCCCGGCGTCTCGATCTCCTCGGCGAGGGCGGCCATGGGCAGCTCGCCCTTGACCTCGGGGTGGCCGGAGACCCGGCTCGCCCAGCGGCCCAGCGCGAACCCCCGGCCGGGCGCGGCGGCTCGGGGCGCCGAGGCGGTCGCGGAGAGCGGGAACAGCGCGCCGCCGGGACGGTCGAGATTGCCCGTGAGGACGTTCAGTACGTCGACCAACCAGCTGGCCAGAGTGCCGTGGGCGACCGTGCAGCTGCCGATGCGTGCGTAGACGGCGGCGGTCGGTGCGGCGGCCAGCTCGCGGGCGAGGAGTCGGATGTCTTCCGGGGCCAGGTCGCAGGCGGGTGCGACCTCTTGCGGGGTGAACGGGCGGAGGGCCTCGGAGAGTTCCCCGATCCCTTCGAGGTGTTCCGCGAGCGCTCCGGGGTCGGTGAGCTTCTCGGCGAGCAGCGTGTGCGCGAGGGCCGCGAGCAGCAGGGCGTCGCTTCCGGGGCGCGGGGCGAGGTGGCGGTCCGCGAGGCGCGCGGTGCGGGTGCGGCGCGGGTCGACGACGACGAGGGTGCCGCCGCGGGCGCGCAGGGCCTTGAGCCGGCCGGGGAAGTCGGGAGCGGTGCACAGGGAGCCGTTGGACTCGACCGGGTTGGCCCCGATGAGCAGCAGGAAGTCGGTGCGGTCGAGGTCCGGCACCGGGATCGCGAAGGGGTCGCCGAAGAGCAGGCCGCTGGAGACGTGCTTGGGCATCTGGTCGAGGGTGCTGGCGGTGAAGAGGTTCCGGGTGGCGAGCGCCTTGAGGAGCACGGGCGGATAGAGGGCGCCGGCCATGGTGTGCGTATTGGGGTTGCCCAGGACCACACCGGCGCATGGGGGACCGTAGTTCCCGATGAGCGCGGGAACGGCGGCGGCGATGGCGTCGAAGGCCTCGTCCCACGTGGCTTCCTGGAGCTTGCCGTCGCGTCGGACCAGTGGGGTGCGCAGCCGATCGGGGTCGGCGTCGAGGGCGCCGAAGGCAGCGCCCTTGGGGCAGATGAACCCGCGACTGAAGATGTCCTCGCGGTCGCCGCGGGCGCCGGTGACCTCGGTTCCCTCGATGGTGAGGGTGAGGCCGCAGGTGGCCTCGCACAGGGGGCAGATGCGCAGGGCGGTACGGGGCATGGGCCCTCCTGAGGACAGCGGGCTGCGGCGACACGCGGGCGGCCCGAGCATACCGACCGGTACGGACGCTGGGGAGTCCCCTGCCGCCGCGAACCGTCGGCGTCTGCTTGTGCGCGGGAGGCCGGCCGGGCGCGGAAGGGTCCGTCAGTCCAGGACCCTGGCGAGATAGGCGTGCATCATCGCGCGGATCTCGTCGATGATGTCGGCATCTCCGGACGGGGCGGCGCGGAAGGCGAGCTGCACGAGGGCGTCGGTGGCCTCGACGGCGACCAGCACCACCCGCCGCAGGGTCGCGTCGGGCGTACGGCCCAGGTGCAGGCAGAGCAGTTCGGTGAGGCGGGCGGCGACCAGGTCGTTGGGGTCGGCGGGGTCGGCCGCCTCGGTCGAGGGCGGCGGGGGCACGCCGAAGTCGACCAGGGCGAAGCCCGGAACGGTGCGCTTCATCGCGAGGTACTCGTCGAGGACCGCGTCGACGGCGGGGCGCCAGTGCACGGCCGGGAGTTCGGCGAGCCGCGCGGTGATGCCTTCGGCGTAGCGGTCCAGGTTGCGTTCGGCGAGGGCGTAGGCCATGGCCCGCTTGTTGCCGAAGAAGCGGTAGACCGAGCCGATCGGCACGCCCGCGCGGACGGCGACGGCCCGGGTGCTCAGGTTCTCGTAACCGGTCTCGTCGAGGAGTTCGGCGCAGGCGTCGAGGATCCGGGCGAGCCGGTCGGCGCTGCGCTGCTGGATCGGGGCGCGGCGCAGGGGGTGGGCTGGAGGCACGGGGTCCATCATGCCGGTCCTCGGTTCTCAGTTCAGCAGGAGGCTCAGCCCTCCGACGGTGTACGTGATCATCAGCGCGAGCAGGGGAAGTTGTCCGGCCACGGCCCGGGCCGGCGGGAAGAGCCGCACGGACCGGTCGTGCGCGGCGACGACCCCGAGGACGTGTCCGGTGACGACGGCGATGACCTGGAGGGCGGCGAGACCGCCCGGGTCCAGAGGTGGGGCCGGAGCGGGAGCCGGGTCGGCACCCCCCGCGATGATTACGGTGCGTGACGCTTCGGTGACGAACAGGGAGAAATAGTGGGCCATGAGGTAACCGAGAGCGATGGGAAGGAGGGAGTGGGCGAAGGCGGTCAGGGGGCGCGGCAGCGGGCCGGAGACCAGGCGGGTGGCCGCCGCACAGAGGCAGTAGAGCGTGGCGACGAGGGCGACGGAGCCGAGGAGTCCGAGCGTGGCCGCCGGGGTGCGGCCGAGGGGGGAGGTCTGAATGGTGTTGATCCACGAGGGGTTGTCGGAGAAGCCGTCGTAGGCGGTCGAACCGAGCAGGACGCAGACGGTGGCGACGAGTCCGGGCCGCTCGGGCGTCGCGTCGAGCCCGTGGAAGGGGTTGCGCAGGACGAGGCGGCCGTCGTCACGACGGCCGAGGGGGGAGAAGCGGGCCAGGAGGGTGGAGTAGGCCTCGAAGGGGTCGCCCTCGGCGAACCACGATTCGCCGAAGCGGGCCGCGAGGCCGAGTTGGACGGTGACGAAGACGACGAGCGCGGTCAGAAGGGTGGTGCGCGAGGCGGGGTCCGGGGAGACGAGTTCGAGCCAGGTGAAACCGAAGAGGCCTATGGCGGCGGGCCAGAGGCCGAGCCAGGGAGGAAGGGGGTGAGGAGTCTGCCCGGGGCCGTGACGGGAGGCCGCGGTGCGGTCGGCGGTCGGGATGGCGCGGCGCGGCGGGGTGTCGTGGGCGGCCGGACCGCGGCGAACGGTCGGGTTCCGGTGCGACGCCCGGTGCGACAGCCGGTGCGACAGCCGGTGCAGGGTGCGCAGCGGATTCAGCAGGCTCCACACGGGGCCGAGGAGGAGGGAGGCGGGGACGAGCCCGACCCACAACAGGACGTAGACGGCGCCGGGAGCGGGATTGCGGGCGGGGTCGTCGGGACCGAGGAGGAGGTGCAGCAGGACGAAGAGGGCGGCGGCGAGTCCGAGGACGCGCAGCGCGGTCCGGGTGGCCGGCGCGTCGGCCACCCGCTGGACGGCGGCGGGCAGCGGGCGGCCTGAGCGCGATCCCTGGAAGCGGGAGGTAGACCAGAGGAGGCCCAGTGCGAGGAAGGAGACGAAGAGTGCGGTGAAGGCGCCGGCGAAGGCGTAGAACGGCGAGATGGGCAGGTCGTGCTGCGATCCGATGCCGTGGGCGAGGGTGGTGAGCGGATCGGCGGGTTGATGGGGGAGGTGATCGGCGAGAGCACTCCGTAGTCCGTTCGGAGCGGAGATCGGTGCCGGGCCCGGCACCGATGTCGCACCGGAGGGCAGTACCGGCGGCACGGGAGGTGCCGGCAGTGCGGAGAGTGCCGGTAGTGCGGAGAGTGCCGGACTCATCGGACTCATCGGAGTCGCCAAAGTCATCAGAGTCGTCGAACTCATCGGACAAGGAGCTGGGTCAGGACGAGGTCGGACTCGTGGGTCTCGACCTCGAAGAGACCCGTGCGGTCGACCGTCAGGACCAGGACGGCTTCCTGACCGGCGGGCAACGGCAGTTCCTTGTCGTAGCCGTGGACGTGCAAGGTGTCCGCCCGGTCGCTGGTGACGCGCAGGGCGACCCGCTCGCCCCGCTTCAACTCCGTGCGACCGGGGGCGGGGGTCACCTTGCCGCCGCGGACGGCGATGGTGACCGTTCGGTCGGCCGCGGCGGCCGGGTCAGGGGCCGGCTCCTTGGTCGACGGCGCGGACGGGGCCGCGGTGGCGGGAGCGGAGTGGTCGTGGCCCGCCGGGCCGGGCGCGGACGCGGTGAGCGGGACCGCGGCCTCCACGGCCTTGCCCTCGACCGCCCAGGCCGTGTGGTCGTCCGCGTAGAGCCGGACGGTCAGGGTGTGGGCGCCCTGGGGCACCTGGGTGGCGGACAGGTGGTACCAGGGGCCGTACAACCGGGCCAGTTTGTGCCCGTCGAGCAGCAGGTGGGCATGGCCGCCACCGGCGAGGGCGGCGCCGCCCACGCTGTCGGGGGTGAAGCGGAAGTTGCCCACCTCCAGCTGGAGGTTCCAGCCGTCCTCGCTGTCGGGGCGGAGGGAGAGCTTCACCTCCGGTGCTCCCTGCGCCGGGACTTGGCGCAGGTGGTGGCCCGCCTCGTCCTGGGCCGCCAGCAGGGTGCCGACGCTGCCGGAGGCCTGCTGGTGGGTGGTGCCGGGTTTGTGGTGGGTCGTGGCCCGCCCACCGCACCCGGCCGCACCTGCTGCGGCGAGCAGGAGCAGCGCCGCGCAGGCCACGGCCCCTCGGACCCGCCCGGTCCGGGGGCGGGGACGGGGGCGGGAGCTCGGCGGCCCGGGCGGCGTCGGCCGCTCCCCCGCACTCACGCGGCGCCGTCCGAGGTGGGGGCCGCCGTACCGGCCGGGGCGGATGCCGGCCCGGCCTCCGGGGCGGGTTCGCGGTCGTCGCCGCCCGGACCGCCAGCGGCGCCGTCACCGCCCCTCCCGCCGTCGCCGGCGGCGGTGGGAGCGGGGATGGCGGGGTCGGGGTTCGGTCCGGGGCGGGCGGAGGCGATCACGGCCCACAGCACCCATACGAGCGCCACCAGGGCGCGGATCCACGCGGGGCTGAGCGGGATCCACGGAATCATCAGCACGGCCTTGTCGAAGGCGTCCAGCAGGGTCAGTGCGCCGAGCAGCAGTGTCAGCCGCGCCAGCCAGGGGCGGTCGGGCCGCAGTGCGACCCCGGTACCCGTCCACCACAACCCGAGGAGGAGCAGTGCGAAGGCCGGGACGAAGGTGGCGGTCAGCGCCATCGTCGACCCGGCGACGTCCAGGGCGAGCCCGGCCAGGCCGAGCAGCGCGCAGAGCGTACCCAGCCGCGTTCCGCGCAGTCGCCGCCACCACAACACCCCGCCGACCAGGGCCAGTACGACCGCGACGGCCAGCGCGATCTGGGTCTCCACCCGCTCCAGGCCCCGGGCGCCGTACCAGTCGCACCCGGCCGGGAGCTTGCGCGCCTGGACGTTGTAGTCGGCGCACACGAGCAGTTGGGCCAGCTTGACCGGTTCGCCCGCCAACCGGGCCGAGCCGCCCGACACGGCTCCGCGCGCGTCGCCGCACTGCGGGAGGGTGCCGGGGGTGGAGCCGTCGGGTCCGTCCTGCCAGCAGTTGCCCGTGCCCTGGCCGTCCCACCACACGTCCGCGCCGTTGGGTCGGGAGGCTCCGGACTTGTCCTTGCCCAGGACGTTTCCGGCGTAGCGGTTGTGGTGCGAGGTGTCGGCCTGCTTGCTCCAGGCCGACTCGCCCCGGATGAAGGCGGGGACCGCGCTCAGGAAGAATCCGGCGCGCCGGTGTCCGTACACCCAGTTGCTCTCGTACACGTTCCAGTTGCCGCCCGCGGTGATGATGCCGGTGCCCGGCGGCATGGAGATCTGCGGGCAGACCACGCCCCGCTCGTAGCCGCGGTCGACGGGTGCTTTGGCGCAGGTGCCGTCGGCGACGTAGGGGTAGAAGTCCTCGTTGTTGTCGTGGATCAGGTTCCGCTCGAACAGGGCGTGGTTCTGCGGGAGTCCGGGGTGGCCGGGGAAGGCGCTGTCCATCGAGGCGCCGCCCATGTTGCCGTCGAACTCGTTGTCGTGCACCCACACCGAGTCCCCGGCGGTGCCGGAGTACCCGACCATGTTGTGGTGGCTGCGGCAGCCGGTGATCTCGATGGAGTGGCGCGGGACGTCGTAGCCGCGGCCGTCGTTGATGTCGGAGGCGCTGCCGGGGTAGATGCCGGAGTCGCCGTTGCCGTAGGACTCGCAGTTCTTGTACAGGCCGTGGTCGCTGGCGAAGGTGAGGAAGCCGTACTCGTCGTTCCAGCGGGTCAGCACGTCGTCGATGACGAAGCCGTCGCCCGCCAGTACGTACAGCGAGTTGAAGGTGGTGCGCTGCGCGGTGAAGTTCCGGAAGTAGATCCCGTCGGACTTGTCGGCCCGGATGGCGTTCAGCTTCTGGTACTTGGCGTCGATGACGACGTCCTGCCGGGACGCCCCGGTGCCCTCGATCTGCAGGTCCTTCTTGCCGAGTATGGCCACGAGGTTCTGGTTGTGGCGGCACTGCACCTGCTGCTCGTAGGACAGGATCTGGTAGCCGAGGGCCGAGTTGGGGGCCTTCAGCGCCGCGCACGCGCCGGTCGGCTTGGGCAGGGAGGGCTCTTCCTCGTACAGGCCGGGCAGGATCGCGATGTTCATCCCGGGACGGTCCACGGCGTCCACGGCCGCCTGGAGGTCGCGGTAGCCGTTCTTCTCGCACCGGTCGTACAGGGCGAGGTTGCGCTGCCTGAGCGGTTCGGGGAACCCGGCGGTCCGGCGTTCGAAGTCGGGGCGGCCGGTCTTGCAGACGAGGAGGTCGGGTTCGCCCGTGCGGTACCGCGGCACGCTTCCGGAGCCGTCGGGCAGGGTGACCGGGCGCTCCTCGTGGGCCTGCGCGGCGGGCGCGGCCGCGAAGAGGGCCAGGAGCGAGAGGAGGGCGGTGAGGGCGGCGAGGAGAGCCGCCGGAACGGCAGGGAGCCTGCGGATCCACGACATGCGCGTGAGAGTAGAGCAATGTTCATGTTTTTGGATCCCCCGCGTCCGCACGAATCCGGCGAGCGAAGGCGCGGCGAGCGACCGGCGGGTGCCCGTTGACGTCGGGGCCGCGGAATCCTACTGTCGACCATAGGATTCCTTCTACGGAGCGGGAGCAGCCATGAGCGAGCAGGCCAGGAAGACGGCGGAGGGGTTGGAGTACCTCACCGGCTTCGGCAACGAGCACAGCTCGGAGGCGGTTCCCGGCGCCTTGCCAATCGGCCGGAACTCGCCCCAGCGGGCCGGGCTCGGCCTCTACGCCGAGCAGCTGAGCGGCAGCGCCTTCACCGAGCCGCGCCCCCACAACCACCGCTCCTGGCTCTACCGGATCCGCCCCTCGGCCGCGCACCCGCCCTTCACCCGCATCGACAACGGCGCCCTGCGCAGCGCCCCCTTCACCGAGGCCGTCCCGGACCCCAACCGACTGCGCTGGAACCCGCTGCCCGCCCCGGCCCCCGGCACCGACTTCGTGTCCGGGCTGTGGACCCTCGGGGGCAACGGCGACGCCACGCAGCGCACCGGCATGGCCATCCACCTCTACGCCGCCGACACCTCGATGACGGACCGGGTCTTCAGCGACTCCGACGGCGAGCTGCTGATCGTTCCGGAGCAGGGCGGGCTGCTGCTGCGCACCGAGTTCGGCCTGCTCCGCGCCCGCCCCGGCGAGATCGCGCTGATCCCGCGCGGGGTCCGCTTCCGCGTGGAGCTGCTCGACGCCACCGCGCGCGGCTACGTCTGCGAGAACTACGGCCGCCCCTTCGAGCTGCCCTACCTCGGCCCGATCGGGGCCAACGGCCTCGCCGCGGCCCGCGATTTCCAGGCCCCGGTGGCGGCGTACGAGGACGAGGACCGCCCGGTCGAGGTGGTCAACAAGTTCTGCGGCAACCTCTGGTCCGCCACCTACGACCACTCCCCGCTCGACGTGGTCGCCTGGCACGGCTCGCACGTCCCGTACGTCTACGACCTGCACCGCTTCAACGTCCTGGGCAGCATCAGCTACGACCACCCCGACCCCTCGATCTTCACCGTCCTCACCGCCCCCTCCGACACCCCGGGCCTGGCGGGCGTCGACTTCGTGGTCTTCGCACCGCGCTGGCTGGTCGGCGAGGACACCTTCCGGCCGCCCTACTTCCACCGGAACGTGATGAGCGAGTACATGGGCCTGATCGAAGGGGCCTACGACGCCAAGGCGGAAGGCTTCGTCCCGGGCGGCGGGTCCCTGCACAACATGATGTCCGCACACGGTCCGGACCGGGAGACCTTCGACCGCGCGAGCGCCGCCGAGCTGAAGCCGCAGAAGATCGAGGACGGCCTGGCCTTCATGTTCGAGACCCGCTGGCCGGTCACCGCCACCGCGCAGGCGGCCGAGGCCGATCACCTCCAGCGCGGCTACGACGATGTATGGCAGGGGCTGGAACGCCACTTCCGCGCCTAACATCGCAGCACACCGCCTTGCCCACCCGTTCGGAGAACCGCCCGTGACCGCCTTCGCACCCGACTCCCTGGTACTGAACCGGAAACTCCCGCTCTGGTACCAGGTGTCGCAGTCACTGCGCGCCTCGATACTCGGCCGCACCCCGGAGGCGACCCTGCGCCTGCCCACCGAGGAGCAGCTCGCCGAGCACTACGGGGTGAGCGTGCTGACCATGCGCCAGGCCCTCAAGGAGCTGGAGCAGGAAGGCCTGATCAGTCGGCACCGGCGGCGCGGCACGTTCATCGAGCCGGGGGCGCGGCGCAGCGCTCCGGTGCGGCTGCTGGGCTCGGTCGACGCGATCGTGGCCCAGCAGTCGGGCGAGCGCACGACGATCCTCGACCACACCCGGACGCCGGTGCCCGGGGAGCTGCGGGAGTACTTCCCCGACCTCGCGGAAGTGGTGACGTACCGCCGGCTGCGGCACGACGGGGAGAGCGGCGAGCCGACGAACTGGGCCGAGAACGCGGTGCGTCCGGAGCTGGCCGAGGCGGTGGACCTGGCCGATCTGGAGCGGTGGCCGATGACCAAGGTGCTGCGCGACCAGGTGGGCGTGCGGATCAGCCGGATCACGGACACCGTCGAGGCCCGGCTCGCGGATCCGGCCACAGCCGAGCTGCTCCAGGTGCCGCTGCTCAGCCCGATCCTGCACTACACCGGGGTGACCTACGACGAGGACGGGCAGGTGGTGGACGTGGCCCGGATCCGCTACCGCGGTGACCGCTTCTCGTTCACGGTGACGATGGACGCGCACTAGGCCGCCTCCCCGGCGGTCGGCGCGAGCGGCACGGGCGGCACTGGCGGCACCGGCGGGTGAACCTGTGCGGCGGATGGCGGCGGGGCCGGAGGCAGCGGTGGCCGTCCGCCGGGACGGCGCTCAGGATCGGGTGGGAGGCGACCCCGAGCGACGGGAAGGGCGGCAGTCGATGCGGCAGGGAGAGCAGGACGAGCGGCAGGAGCGGCACGAGCGGGACGGCGTCACCGTGGGCCTGATGGGCACCGCTCGGCCGGAGCCGCGCCGCGGGGCCGGGCAGCTGCGGGCCGTGATCCGGCGGACGAACCTGCTGCCCGCCTTCCTGGTGCTCACGGTCATGATGGTGGCGCTGTGGCTGGCGGGCATGCCGTTCCTCCAGGCCCTGACGATCTCGACCGCGGTGAAGGTCGCCCTGGTCCTGCTCGAACTCCGCCGGCTCCCCGATCCCGAAGCCTGATCCCGAAGCCTGATCCCGGCCGCGACGCTCGGGGGCCGATGGTGGATGCCCGATGCCCGATGCCCGATGGTCGAGGGCCCAGCGCCCAGGGCCCGGGCTCAGTGCCCGGGCCTCACGTCACCAGGTGCAGTGACGTTGCCGCGATGCCCACCCGTACGCTCTGGCCCCAGGTCAGCTCCAGGGCGTCGGCCTCCATCCCGTCGCCGAAGACCACGATCCGGTCCGACTCCACGGTCAGCCGGAGCTCCTGCCCCCGCCCCAGCTCACCGGCCACCTTCGTGGTCCCGGTCGTGGGAGAGGGCCAGGCCTCGCGCACGAACCACAGGAGCCGCGGGTCGCCGGGACCGGGCAATCCCCCCGGGCTGCCGCGGTCCAGCCAGAGGGAACGCAGCCACCCGGTGGCACCCGTGCCGGTGCCCACCAGCACCCCGGACGACGCCTGGGACTCCGCCTCCCCCTCCCCCTCCCCCTCAACCGCTCCCGGCTCGCCGCCGCCGGAGCCCAGGCGGTAGCGGGCCGTCTGGTGCCCGGGCGCGCCCAGGTAGATCTCGTTCAGCGCGCGCAGGCGCTGGGTGTCGTCGGCGACGGCCTCGACCATGGTCAGCTCGTCCGTCCGCCCGCCGCCGGTGGTCGCCGCGCGCAACAGGGCGGCCGTGTCGGCGCTGCGGTGGCGGACCAGGACCCCGGGGTTGCGCCCGGGGTCGGTGTCGATGCCCACGACCGGCTGTCCGCCGAGGTACTTCGCGGTGTTCGCGACCAGGCCGTCCTGGCCGACCACGACCACCACGTCCTCCGGCGCGAAGAGGAACCGGTCCAGATCCGCCCGCTCCACCCGCGAGCCGCGCCACGTGAGCGGCACCGCCGCCGCCACCTCCCGCAGCGCCCGCTGGTTGCGGTCGTGGCGGCGGACCACCTCGTCGATCGACCGGCCCCGGCTGGTGAGGAAGAACGCGGCCTGGCCGTGCGTGCCGTGCCGGGCGAGCAGCTCCTCGTACTCGGTCCTGCGGTGCACGAGCACCGCCCGCGGGGCCAGGCTCACGCCTCGGCTCCGCCGTCCGGACGTCCGAGCTTGCTGAGGAGCCCGGTGAGGACGTCGGGAGAGAGGGTGATGTTCTCGATCCGCGGCAGGTTCTCCGCGAGCCGGGTCGCCGCCAGGGCGTGCAGCGTGCCCGGGTTGACCTCGTCGTGCACGTGCAGCCAGGCGGCCTGCGCGTCGGCGCGCGCCGCGCCCGTCTCCCGCGCCGCCTCGGCTTCCGCACGGGCCAGGCGCACCTTGCGGTCCGCCTCGGTTCCGGTCCGGATGCCGTCGGCCGTCGCCTTCTCCTCGGCCTCGCGGCGGGCGTTGGTGCCGCGCTGGTCGATCAGCTGCTCCTCGCGCCGGGCCAGTTCGATCTGGCTGGCCAGCTCGTTCTCGGCGATGGCCCGCTCGCGTTCGACGGCGACGGCCCGCCGTTCGTAGGTGGCCCGGTCCGCCTCCTGCTGGATCTGCTCGCGGGCCGGGGTGCGCAGGGCGCGCTCCACCTCGGCCTCGGGGCGGATCGCCACGACCCGCACGGCCACCACCTCGATGCCGGTGGCCGGGAGCCTGGGCTCGGCGGCGAGACCGGTGGCGACCCGCTCCCGAACGGAGGCGACGCCGTCCACCAGGGCGAGGGCCAGCGGGGTCCGGGCCAGTACGTCCAGCGCGTGCTGCTGCGCGGTCTCGGTCAGGAGGGTGGCGATCTGCTCCAGGGGGGCGCCGCGCCAGCTTCCGGTGTCCGGGTCGACGGAGAAGTCGAGCCGGTCCGCGGCCTCGGCCGGGTCGCTGATCCGGTAGGTGACGGTGGCCTGCACGGCGACGTCCTGGAAGTCGGACGTCCGGGCGTGGAACGCCATCGCCAACTCCCGGTCGTCGACGGGCACTTCGGAGAGCGCCGCGGACAGCGACCGGTACCAGAAGCTGAGCCCCCGCCCGTCGTGGGCGAGGCGGCCGCGCTTGTGGTGGCGGATGTGGGCGGTGGGCGCGGAGCGCAGATGACGCCAACCGAAGCGGCGGGTGATGTCGGCCATGACGGACTCCCTCATTTCGTCAGTCCGACGATAAAGGGGTCGTCTTCATATCGTCAAGAGGACGAGAAGGGAAAACTCCGCCCACATCCGGGCGAGTACACCCACGGTGGAGCGGGCCGACACCCCCTAGCATCGGGTGCTGTGAGCGAAGACGTACCCCAGTCGACCGTGCCACCGACCGCGCCGTCGGACGCGCCACCGACCGCGCCATCGACCTCGCCGCCGACCGCGCCACCGCCCGCACCCCAGGACGCGCCCCTGTTGGACGAGCTGCTCCCCTGGTCCGTGGGCGCGATGCGGCTCGGGCGGGACTGGGTGGCCGCGCCCGATCCCGGCGCGCTGCGGGCCCGTTGGGCGGCGGTGACCGGCGCCGAAGACGCCGAGCGGGAGCGGCTGTTCCGGCCGAGCCGCTCGCGCGGGCCCGCCTCCGGCGCGGCCGCGCTGCCCGGCCAGCGGTCGGCCACGGGACGGTTCGGGCGGGAGCCCGGCGCCTGCCCGGACCCCGTCCGGGTGCTGTACGAACCCTTCGACGAGCAGTGGTTGCTGCCCGACCAGCGGCTGATCGACCTGGCCCGCCCCGAGCTGTGGCGGGTCCTGGACGAGCACCAGCTCTTCCTCGTGGAGCCGCCCGGGCTGGCGTCCCCGCTGGTCACCGCACACCTCCCGGCGGGGCGGCTCGGCCGGATCCGCCCGCTGCACCGCCGCCCCGGGGGCGCCGAGCCCAATCTGGCGCCGGGGCTGTTGCCGCTGCTGGGCGAGGTCTACCGCGGCTGGGTGACCCCGCAGGACGTCCTGTGCTGGGTCCTCGCGGCGGCCCGACCGGGCCCGCGGGGGCACGAGGTCCCGCTCCCCGCCGATGCGCAGCGGTGGCGGGCCGGGCTGGAGCTGGGGCAGCGGCTGCTGACCGTCCAGCTGCGCGGGGCCCGCGCGGGCGAGCCGCCCCGGCTGCCGGGCGGGCGCCGCCCGTACGTCCGCTCGGCGGTGACGGGGTGGCCCGGCGAACTGGCGTACGACGAGGAGGGCGAGAGCCTGCTGCTGGGCACCGGGAGCATCGCGCCCGTCCCGGCCGCGGCGTGGACGTACGAGGCGGGCGGCGTGCGCGTGCTGGAGCGGTGGTTCGCCGCCCGCTGCGCGCACCGGGCGCCGCAGGCGCAGGGCCTGGCCGCGCTGGGCCCCGCCGAGTGGCCGCAGGCCTGGACCTCGGAGCTGCTGGCCCTGGTGACCACCGTGAGCCTGCTGGCCGGGCTGGCCCCGGAGCGGGCCGCCTTCGAGCCGGGCCCCGCGCTCCCGGCGGAGCGGCTGCGCGCGGCCGGGGTGCTGCCACCGCCCCGCTGGACGCGCCGCCCGGCCTCGGTCCTGAGCCACCAGGAGGAGGGGCCGGACGGCCAGTTCGCGCTCCCGTTCTAGACCGGGCCGGAGATCGGGAACCGGCCCGGGACGATCTCGGGGGGTGACAGACCGGGAGCGGGACGGTAGGACCGGGGAATGAACTCGAGCCCGCAGCCACTCCCCCTCGACGGGATCACCGTCGTCGCCGTCGAACAGGCCGTCTCCGCCCCCTTCGCCACCCGGCAGCTCGCCGACCTCGGGGCCCGCGTGATCAAGGTGGAGCGGCCCGACGGCGGGGACTTCGCCCGCGGTTACGACACCGCCGCGCACGGGCTGGCCTCGCACTTCGTGTGGGCCAACCGCGGCAAGGAGTCGATCGCGCTGGACCTGAAGGACCCGCGCGGCCTGGACGCCCTGCACGGGCTGCTCGCCGACGCGGACGTCTTCGTACAGAACCTCGCCCAGGGGGCCGCCGCCCGGCTCGGCCTGGACGCCGCCGCCCTGTGCGCGCGCTACCCGCGGCTGGTCGCCGTGGACGTCTCGGGCTACGGCGCGCGGGGACCGTACGCGCACAAGCGGGCGTACGACATGCTCGTGCAGTGCGAGGCGGGGCTGGTCTCGGTCACCGGCACCCCCGACCGGCCGGTCAAGGCGGGCATCCCGGCGGCCGACATCGCGGCGGCCATGTACGCCTTCTCCGGGGTCCTCGCGGCCCTGCTGCGGCGCGGCACGACCGGGCGCGGCGGCCCGGTGGAGGTCTCGATGCTGGACGCGCTCGCCGAGTGGATGGGCCATCCCCTGAACCTGACCATGCACGGTGGCGAGGAGCCGGTCCGGACCGGTCTGGCGCACGCCGTGATCGCGCCGTACGACGCCTACGCCACGGCCGACGGGGACCGGGTGCTGCTGTCGGTGCAGAACGACCGCGAGTGGCGACGGCTCGCCGAACAGGTGCTGGAACGGCCCGAGTTGGCCGACGATCCGGCGTACGCGACGAATGCCGCGCGGACCGCGAACCGGGAGAAGACCGATGCGCTGGTCGCCGAGGCGCTGGGCCGGTGCGGGGCGACCGAGGCGCTCGCGCGGCTGGAGGCGGCCGGGATCGCCTGCGCACGGCTGAACTCGGTGGCCCGGCTGGCCGGGCACCCCCAACTGGCGGCGCGGGACCGCTGGCGGGAGATCGCTTCACCGGCGGGTCCGCTGCGGGCGCTGCTGCCGCCGATCGGGCTGCCGGGTGGCGCGGAACCGCGGATGGGTGCGGTTCCCGCGCTCGGCGAGCACACCGACGCCTTGCTGCACGCCCTGGGGATGACGGACGCGCAGATCACGGCACTGCGCCGGGACGGTGTGATCGCCTGAGGCCGGGGACGGGAGCGTTCGGGGAGACGCTCGGGAGCGGAGACGGACGCGGGTACGGACGCCGGGCAGGGAAGCGGAAGCGGATCCGGGTGCCGCCGCAACGGCCCTGGATCCGGAACCGGTTACGAGCGCCGGCTGCCGAAGAGCGTGCGGCGCAGCCGTCGCAGCGGCGCGAAGAGCGAGACGCGCGCGCTCCGGCTCCGCTGTACGTGCGTGTGGTCGCGCGACGTCAGCTCACGCATCAGCAGCGTCGCCTCGGCGGCGTCACCGTGCGGCACGGCGGGTCCGCCGAGCACCGCGAGGTGACGGTCGAGGCGCGAACTGGTCGCACCGCTCCCGCAGGTGATGGCAGGCACGCGGGGCGGCCTGCTGCGCATAGCTATCTGTTCCATGTCTCTCCCCACCCGTACGAAGGCACCCGGCCCGGGCAGGGTAACCCTATCGCCCTCGCGTGGCAGTCGGGTATCCCGGTCGCGTGAATTACCCCTGTAGTGGTGGGTAGTTGACGATTACTCAGCGCAGTTGACCGTCACTCTCCGAAGTGACCCGGCGTCACGGGGCTGCCGCGGGGCCCTTCGACGGAGCCGACGGCCGCGCGGGAGCGCGATGTGGAGAGTTGGAGCGCGACGGGCGTCACACCGCGGACGATCGGTTAACTTGGAGTGATCACCCCGTTACCCGGATGAGGGGGCTCGCGTGAGCGGAGAGCCGAGCGGCGACGAACGCGTGGTCGCGGGACGGTACCGGCTGCTGGGCCCGCTGGGCCAGGGCGGCATGGGCATCGTCTGGCGGGCCAGGGACGAGGTCCTGGGCCGCGAGGTCGCCGTGAAGGAGGTCCGGGCCCCGGCCGGTCTGGACGAGGCCGACGTGCAGCGGATGTACGCGCGCCTGGAGCGCGAGGCGTGGGCCTCGGCCCGGGTCACGCACCGCGGGGTGGTCACCGTCTACGACGTGGCCACCGACGGCGGGCGGCCCTGGATCGTGATGGAGCTGGTGCGCGGGCTCTCGCTCGCGGAGGTGCTGGAGGCCGACGGCCCGCTGCCCCCGCAGCGGGCGGCGCACATCGGCGAGCAGGTGCTGTCGGCGCTGCGCTCCGCGCACGAGGCGGGCGTGCTGCACCGTGACGTGAAGCCGGGGAACGTGCTGATCGCCAACGACGGCCGGGTGCTGCTCAGCGACTTCGGGATCGCCCGGCTGGAGGGCTCCTCGGCGATCACGATGACCGGCGAGGTGATCGGCTCCCCCGAGTACCTGGCGCCGGAGGCGGCGCTGGGCACCGCGCCCGGGCCCGCCTCCGACCTGTGGTCGCTGGGCGTGATGCTCTACGCGGCGGTCGAGGGGCACACCCCCTTCCGCCAGGACACCCCGGTCGCCACGCTGCAGGCCGTGGTGGACCGGGAACTGCCGCCGCCGCGCCGCGCCGGGGCGTTGGCGCCCGTACTGGAGGGGCTACTGCGCAAGGATCCGGCCCTGCGCCTCTCCGCACCGGAGGCGGCGCGAATGCTGCGGGTGGTGGGTGCGGGCGGCGTCGTACGGGCGGAGGGCGGACCGCTGTCGGGCCCCGACGCGCCGACCACGATCGCGCACCACGGCGACGGCCCGGGACAGGGGCGGCCGGGACGGTCCCCGGACCGCGACCGGGGCGCGGGGCCGTACGGAGCGCCCGCGCCTACGCCGCCCCGGCCGGGCTCCGGCTACGGGACCGCGCCGCAGCAGGGCTACGGGCCCGCCGCGGACTCGCCCCGCACCGGTCGGGCCGGTCTGGTCCTCACCGCCGGGATCGTGGTCCTGCTGCTGGCGCTGGCCGTGCTGGGCTGGCTGCTGCTCAAGGACCGGACGAACGGGGCCGCGGGCGCCGGCGGCGCGACGGGCGGACCGGGCAGCTCGCTGAGCGCCTCCCCCGACGGCTCCGCCCCGACGCCCTCGGCCACCCCGTCGCCCAGCCCGTCGCCCAGCGGCTCGGCCACGCCGGACCAGAAGGTCACGGTGTCGGTGCGCGCGGTGCGCGACGGGTACCGGGGCTCCTGCCCGCCGCCCGAGGAGTCCGCGCCCGCCTTCACCGCGTCCCTGGAGGTGGTCCGTACGCCGGTGGTCGTGGAGTACCGCTGGACCACCCGCAGCGGGGTGAGTTCCGCGCCGGACTGGCAGGCCGTCACCTTCGGGGCGGGCGGGCCCACCGTCCGGGAGCTGTCCTTCACCGAGTTGAGCCACCACCCCGGCGCGACGCTGGACGACGCGGTGCGGCTGGAGGTGCGGCGCCCGGGCACGCTCGCCTCCGATTGGGTGAACTTCTCCGTCAGGTGCGATGCGCAGAGCCCCTCGGGCGGGGCCTCCTCCCCCGGCGCCTCCGGCGGCCCCACGTCCGGAGCGCCGAGCCCGTCGTCCAGCCCGGGCCCGACGCCGTGATGACGGCGGGTCCTCAGGCCGCGCTGGTGAAGACGGGCAGGTAGCCGCCGGACTGTCCGGCCGCGGTCGGATGGTAGGACTCGCCGATGTTGGCCCAGTTGAGGCTGTGCAGCCACTCGCTGCCCGAGCAGATCTCGTGCCCGGTGAAGGCGCTGGTCACCGAGGCGAAGCGGAAGCCGTGGTTGGCGGCGCGCTTGGCGAGCGCGGCGTTGAGGTAGTCGGCCGCGCCGTCGATCGCGGCGCGCTTGCCCTCGGACAGGCCCGCGATGCAGCTGCCGCCCAGCTTGTAGAAGCGGGGGTAGCCGAGGATCACCACGCGCGCGTTCGGCGCGCGCGAGGCCACCGCGTCGTACACGGCGTCGAGTTTGCCGGGCAGGGTGGAGTCGACGTACGCCTTGGCCTGGTTGACGCGGTTGACGCAACTGGACTCGGACTGGAGCACGCAGGTGGTCATGACGTCGGAGAAGCCGGCGTCATTGCCCCCGACGGTGAGGCTGACGAGGTCGGTCCCGGTGTTGAGCGGGGCGAGCTGGTTGGCGCGGACGTCGTCCGTCCGGGCGCCCGAGCAGGCGGTGAAGGAGAAGGTCTGGGGTGCGTGCGCGGCGGCCCAGAGGGCTGGGTAGGCCCGGCTGGTGCGCTTGCAATCGCCGCTGGAGCTGTCGTAGTTCCCGGATCCGACGCCGGAGGAGTACGAGTCGCCGAGGGCGACGTAGCCGAAGTCCGCCTGGGCGGCGGAGGCCTGTCCGGCGCCGAACAGCGCGGCGCCCGCGGCGAGGAGGAGCGAGGAGGTTAATGCGGCAAACCGTGACAATCTCATGTACGGCTCCTTGTGGGGGTTTCGTCTCGGTTCCGTGGTACAAGGAGCGGGGCCTGTCTGGAAGTGTTCATGCCAAGAATGTTCGGGGTGGAGTTCCGGCCTGAATCTTCACTCCGGGTGCGTTTGAAGAGGGAACCCGCGCACCCGTTCCGGCGAAACACGGGTGCACGGGGCCACTTCGTGCCGGATCATGGGCGCCATGCCAGCCAACCCTCATGACGCGCTGCCGATCCGGCTCAACGTCGACGACAGCGACTCCCCGTCGGACGTCGTCGACGCACTGTTCCTCGGCCGGTTCGCGTCGGGCGAGCAGCCGTACTCGCACAGCGTTTCCATCGAGCGGGTGAAGGCGGGGGCCACCCTGGTCCCGCCCGCCGCCACCGTGCTGCGCTCGGCCCGCGACTCCGACCGGAGCGCCACCCTCGCCGAGGGCGAGGGGTGGACCATGCTCGTCTCGCGCTGGAGCCGGGGCGCGGACGTCACCGTGACGGCGGTCAGCGACGAACTGGCCTCCAGCGTGCTCGGCGAGGCCACCGAGGGCGTCCAGGACGAGCCCGAGCCGCAGCCCGAGAACGTCACCATGGGGTTCTGGTACGTCTCCCCGCGCCGCGGCCCGTACCGGACGACCCGCCAGATCGCCGCCGGCACCTGGCCCGAGGTGCGGCCCAACTACACCGCGCCCGTGGCCGGTGCGCTCGACCGGCTGATGAAGGTGACCCCGGACGACATCGCGGGGCGGCTGCTGCTGCTCCACGGGCCGCCCGGGACCGGCAAGACCTCCGCGCTGCGCACGCTCGCCCGGTCCTGGCGCGACTGGTGCCAGGTGGACTGCGTCCTCGACCCCGAGCGGCTGTTCAACGACGTCGGCTACCTGATGGACATCGCCATCGGCGAGGACGAGGGCACGGCCAAGGGCCGCTGGCGGCTGCTGCTGCTGGAGGACTGCGACGAGCTGATCCGCGGCGAGGCCCGGCACACCGCCGGGCAGGCGCTGTCACGGCTGCTCAACCTGACGGACGGTCTGCTGGGCCAGGGCCGCAACGTCCTGGTCGGCGTCACCACCAACGAGGACCTGGAGCGGCTGCACCCCGCCGTGGTCCGGCCCGGGCGGTGCCTGGCCCGGATCGAGGTCGACCGGCTGACCCACCGCGAGGCCGTGGAGTGGCTCGGCACCGACGAGGGGGTGCCGCGCGAGGGGGCGACCCTGGCCGAGCTGTTCGCGCTCCGTCGCGGCACGGGCCCGGCGTCCCTGCTGCCGCCCCAGGGCCACGGGGCGGACGCGGGGCTGTACCTCTGAAGAAGGGGCCCCCGGTCGGTCAGGCTCCGTAGCGCGCCCGCAGGGCCGCCGCGGCGGCGGCTTCGGCCGCCTCGCGGGTCAGGCCCAGCCGGTGGGCGCGCTCCGCGTAGGCCTGGGCGGCCGTCGCGGCCTCGCGGTCGGCCGCGCCGCCCTCGGCGGCGATGAAGGTGCCGTTGCGGCCGCGGGTCTCGATCACCCCGTCCGCCTCCAGCGCCCGGTAGGCCTTGGCCACCGTGTTCGCGGCCAGGCCCAGCTCCTCCGCCAGCCCGCGCACCGTCGGCAGCTTGAAGCCGGCCGGCAGCCGTCCCGAGCGCGCCTGCCCGGAGATCTGCGCGCGCAACTGTTCGTAGGGGGCGGCCGCACCGGCCGAGCCGTCAAGGGCGAGCTTCAGGTTCGTCGAGGTCACGGGCCCGATTGTCGCCCATCCCCCGGCCGTTCCCGGGCCATCGGCGGGAAATTCGGAGGCGGGCGCCGCGCGGGCGAACGTAGCGTCGGAGCATGACCGTTCTGATTCGTGACCTGCGCCCCGGCGACGCTGCGGATGCCGAAGCCGTCGTCCGCGTCCGCCGGGCCGCGCTCCCCTACATGATCACGACTGCCGAGGGCGTCGCCTTCGAACTCGCCTCCTCCCACCCCGACCGGCACTACCGCCTGCTGGTCGCCGAGACGCCCGACGGCACGGTGGTGGGCAGCGCCCAGGTGGGGATCGCGCACGACAGCCCCGAGCCGGGTCAGGCCTTCTTGAACGCGTACGTCGACCCCGCGCACCGGGGTCTGGGAGCGGGCGGCCCGCTCGTGCGCGCGGCGGAGCGGCACCTCGCGGAGCTGGGCGCCACCGACGTGTTCGCATGGGTCCTGGACGAGCCCGCCCACCGGTCCTTCGCCGAGCGGCGCGGGTACCGGGCCAGTCGCTCCGCCCACTTCCTGCGCCTGGACCTCACCACCGCCGCCCTGCCCGAGCTGCCCGCCACCCTGCCCGCCGGGGTCGAGCTGCGCCCGGCCTCAGCCTTCGAGGCCGATCCGCGACCGCTGTTCGAGGCCGACGCCGAGGCCTCGTCGGACGAACCGGGGGACGTGCCCACGGACATGGACGACTACGAGGACTGGCTGCGGCACATCTGGCGCGCGCCCGCCCTGGACCGGGAGCTGAGCACGGTCGTCCTCGTCGACGGCGCGGTGGCGGCCTTCACCGCGGCCCACACCGACGGAGCCACCCGCTACGCCTCGGCGATGACCGGCACCCGGCGCGCCTTCCGCGGCCGGGGGCTGGCCAAGCTGGCCAAGGCCGCTTCCCTGCACCGGGCCCGGGCGGCGGGCTACACCCGGGCGTTCACGGGCAACGACACCGAGAACGCGCCGATGCTCGCGGTCAACAAGGGCTTCGGCTACGAGATCTGCGCCTCCGAGGTCCGCTACGCGAAGCGGCTGTCCGCGCCGGAGCCCGACGGGGCGCGGGTCCAGCCGAGGACGCTCACGGTGACCCTGGTCAAGGCCGGTGTGACCAAGATCCGCTATCCCGCCGACCTGCTCGCCGACACCGGCACCCGGGTGTCCGTACGCGCCCCGTGGGCGGCCCCGGGCGTCCGCGACTTCGGCTTCGTCCGCTTCGAGCCGGGCGACGTGTTCACGGAGCACTTCTGGCGGGACCGCTGGTACGCCGTCAAGGAGGTCCGCAGCGGGGCGGGCGTCCTCAAGGGCTGGTACTGCGACATCACCCGGCCCGCGGTGGTCCGCGACGGGGAGGTCGTGGTGGAGGACCTCGACCTCGACCTGTGGGTCTCGGCGGACGGGTCGCGGGTGATCCGCCTGGACGAGGACGAGTTCGCGGACAGCGGCCTGGCGGAGCGGGACCCGGAGGCGGCGGCGCGGGCCACCGAGGCCCTCGACACGCTGGAGCGGCAGGCCCGCTCGGCGGCGGGCCTGCGGGCGCTGCTCGCCTGACCCCCCTTCGCGGCGGCCCGCGCCCACGTGCCGCGGATCGGCACGTGGG